>JAVVVP010000134.1:0-1545 GCA_036652575.1 Bacteroidaceae bacterium | reverse complement strand
ATTTTCATGCCCTCGGCGCTGACGGGCGTAAAAGAGCGGCGCGTAGCATTTTGCGGGCTTGGCGTATAAAAACCCGCCGAAGCGGTGCAACCGCGTAAAAAAGCGTATCGAATGGAGGCAAAACGCCTCAGAAGGAGCAACCCATGAAACGTTCGGAACTGGAAAAAATAGGCCTTACCAAAGAGCAAATGGATGCGGTGATGGAAGCCAACGGAAGTGATATTGAGGAAGCCAAAAAGGATGCCGCTGGTAAGGATGCACAGATCTCCACCCTCACGCAGGAAAACACCTCAAAGCAAACGCAGATCGACGACCTGAACGGCCAGATCAAGCAGCGCGACACGGACATTAAGAATTTGCAGAAGACATCCTCAGGCAATGAGGATTTGCAGAAGCAAATCACCGACCTGCAGACGCGGTACGATGGCGACACCAAAGCACTGAACGAAAAGCTTCAGCAGCAGCGCTATGACCATGCCGCCGAAAAAATGTTTGTTGGCGTTGAATTCGCCTCCAAGCTGGCTCGCACCGCCGCCGTTGCAGACTTCAAAAGCAAGGGCTACAAGTTGAATGATGACGGTAAGAGCTTTGTGGGCGCTGACGGGTACATTGATGCGCTGAAAAAGGATGACCCAGCCGCGTTTGTTCAACCAAAGGAAGATGATTCCGAAGGCAATGGAGACAAAAAGCCGCCAGCGTTCACAAAGAAGATTCAAGGCGGCGAAGGCGTAGCGGAGCCACCGATGTTCCAAGGGCTGTCCCGCTTTAACCTCGTTCGTCCCATGCCTACGGAAAACAAGTAACCAGCCAAAACCAATAACGACATGAATGCGGCAACCCGCACATGGGAAGCCGCGAAAATTAAGGAGGAATCATAATGCCTGCTGCTGCTCTCAACTATGCGGAGAACTACGGACGGACGCTTGAACAGGCGTTTCCGTATGTCCTGTATTTCGGACGCCTATACGCGACCCCCAGCAATGGACGCTACCGCATCGGCGACAATGGAAAGACCTGCTACTTCCCCCACATCTCCACGGGTGGCCGTGTTGACGCGGACAACGACAGCATTTCTGCTGCCGCCCGCGACTACGAGAACACTTGGGAACCCAAGACCCTGCGGAATCATCGCAAGTGGAAAACCACGGTGCATCCGCGAGACGTTGACCTGACGAACATGGCGACCACCATCGAGAACATCACCACCGAGTTCAACAACTCGCAGAAGTTCCCCGAAATGGATGCTTACTGCATTAGCCGCATCTATTCCGACTGGCGCGAGCTGCTGTTCGCACCGACCATAGCCACACTCACGGCGGCTAACGTGCTTGACACGTTCGACGGTTTGATGCAAGCCATGGATGAAAGGCGCGTGCCAAACACTGGACGCGTGCTGTATCTAACGCCGAAAATCAGCCGCATGCTGAAGAACGCCTCTGGTGTAAACCGCAGTATCAATGTTCAAAGCGGCGGGTCTAACATCGACCGCATTATCAATTCCCTTGATAATGTTGAAATCGTGGTCGTGCCGCCCGAACTCATGAA
>JAVVVP010000133.1:0-1600 GCA_036652575.1 Bacteroidaceae bacterium | reverse complement strand
CTAAATGATGATTTATCTTAATGTTATGGGTGATTTTATCATCCAATATTCGCAATGTGCGTCCTATTTCCACCTGCACAAGAAGCGGCGGCACCAATAGTTCTGTGAAATCCAAAACACCTTGTTGTACGCGTTGTCGTCCTGAACTACCAACCATCGATTGAATGGCAATGCGGCGAAAGAAAGGGCTTGTCGCTAAATAATAAACAAAATCCGCGTCGCTAACATTCGGTTTTGCGCGCATAACAACAAATTCCGTTGAGCCGAATCCAACCTCATCGCTTCCAAGAAAATTGACTTGTGCAGTTTTTCCGTTTTCGAGACATGGCGTAATCTTCGCCATAATAGTATCTCCGTTGCGAAACTTCGTGCCTCCAGTAAAGAGGGCAATTTCATATTCGGAAACGTCCCGTGTATAAGGTAGAAGATGCTCCATTGCAACCTTTTTTGCTTTCGTATTTTTAGGCAGACTTTCACGCGGATTGAAATTGATGAAATCACTTGCTTTTATTCTATTCCAACCATCCATTAGTTTGACTCCTCATCCAATGTATTTTCTATGCGAATTTTTCACATTCGCCTGATTGACCATCGCATAGTGCATGGTCGTGTCTATTTTTACATGACCGAGTAGCCGTTGAACCTGTTCTATGGGCATTCCTTTATCAATGGCACGTGTAGCCAGCGTTCGACGGAACTTGTGTGGATGTACCTTTTGAATATCTGCTCGCAAGCCAATTTCCTTGAGTCTTGTTTCCACACCGCCGATGAGTAGCCGTTCATGCGGTTTTGTAAGTGATACAAAAAGTGCGGGGTTTTTATCGTGACGGCTATCAAAATAGTTAAGTAGGTGGATTTTCGTCCTTGCATCAAAGTAAACAACTCGTTCACTTCCCCCTTTACCGAAAACAACACACTCTCTTTCGTAAAAGTTTATATCCTCACGGTTGAGATTGACAAGCTCACCAACACGCATTCCCGTTGAGGCAAGCAAATCAACCATGGCAAGGTCGCGTATTTCATCACAGGAATCACGGAGAAGCTCGATTCCTTCGTCGCTGAAAGTTTCCTTGATAAGTTTGTCCGCCTTTACTTTATGAATTCGCCGAACAGGGCTTTTTAGTATGTAGTCCTCATCTTCGAGCCATCCAAAGAAGCTGGAAAAGATGCGCCGCATATTATCAATCGTCACCTTGCTGGAATGCCGATCTCGTTGATAACCTGCCAAATAGCCACGCAGATCATCAGTGCTGATTTCACGGACTGGGCGTTCCACAGCACAGAGCATTGAGCGTATGGTGAAATCATAGTACTTCAACGACTTTTCCGAGCAACCTTCGATTCGTTTTGCAGCGGTGAACACTTCCAGCAATCCTCCATTATCTATCTCGTCTTGTGTATCGGACGATCTTCTTTCGGTCACTTCCACGTTGTGAAGAGCATTCGTCAAAACTCTCCGAAGTTCTTCTAGTTGGCTCATATTGAGCTTTAACGCCATGCTTGTCTGTATCTGTGTAATCAGTTTATCTTTCATGGTTGCCTCCTACCTTTCGGCATCTATTGTACACGAGGTAGAAGGAGTGGGTAAATCATCATTTAG
>JAVVVP010000132.1:0-1857 GCA_036652575.1 Bacteroidaceae bacterium | reverse complement strand
GCTTTTTAATAACTTATCTATCTAACCATTTAACTATTTTAGCGGCTTTTCCGCTCGAATTTAAAAACAAAAACAAAATGAAAAATTATATTTATATTTTATGCGCAGTACTCATGGGAGTATTCGCATCGTGCTCAAAGAGCGAAATGGGAGGTGAAACACCTCTATTCAATCAGGTAACCCTGAAAGTGGCAACCGATGAAGGGTTGCAAACACGTGGCGTAGATGCAACCGTAAACCGTTATGCCATCGAAGTATATACCGATGCAAACTACACCACTCCTGCAACTGAAGTGTTTGGTGGCAGTAACAAATCGACTAACGCCACAGGCGAATTTGCAATGACGCTCGACCGCACACAAACCTACCATTGCTTATTGTGGGCAGATAAAAATGGTGAAAAGGTATACAACATTGAATCGCTGAAATCTGTAACCTTGACAGGCAATGCTGTAGAAGCATGGCATGGCAAAACGACAATTATAGCTGGAACAACAGCGACACTTACCGCCACGCTTACCCGTGCCGTATCGAAAATCATATTGAAGGAATCGGGCAAATTGGTAGCACCCGCTACACTGAAACTGAATTTTTCCCAACCGACAAAGTTTGATGTAGCAACCGAAAAAACATCGGTACCATCTAAACGTGCCGAAGAAACAATCCCTATTCCAGCGGATGTAGCAGGAACAACAATTGCCCCTATTAAACTGAACCCGATCGATATTTTCGTACTCTCTTCGAAAGGCACTGCCGATTTAACCGATCTGACTTTCAAATACAAAGAAGAAGCTCCATTTACAGTGTCGCAAGCTCCACTGAAAGCGAACTTCATCACCAATATCAGCGGTCATTATACTTCTGCGAGAAGTACAGACTTCACCGTAACGGCGGAAGGTAAGTGGGACACACCTAATAATGAGGTAGCTAAGCCCTAGTAGTAAAAGTTCGCGACTTCTACTACAAGGACGATGGAGAAAATAGAAGGATAGCTTGTAAGAGTGTCCGCGTTGTCTCCGCTTTTTAATAAAAGAGTAAGGATGGAGGGAGGTCTTTTCGAAGGCTTCCCTCTTCTTGTACGCCCCTTATGGTCGTAATCTTGCAAGTGGACGTAGCAAGTCGTTGCCCCGAAGAATTTGAAACCACGTTGTTTACAGATGGATAGGCCTCTGAATCTTGACGTTGCCACCAACGTAAAGCGTTGTACCTCCAAAATCGTTGTTGAAAGTCCCTCAATGCCTCCTTGTTTAGTTCAAAACGAAGGAAAACAAGATTATAAACGGATTAAGTAGATTAAAAAAATATTTTCTACGCCATTTTTTGAAAAATTCTTTATCTTTGCACGGCAAAAGGACTTATTGTTTCTACGCGACAGCTAAACGATACAACAAAGCCTTCTCGCAACACACATCCGAATGTACGAAAAGATATGAACTCATTGAATTTCACGCAGCTTTTGATACAGGCTGTAGACGAGTTGGCAGACGTAGCAGAAATGAAAGGACTCTTTCATCAGCATCGCCATGGTGACCCCTTACCCTCGGGACGAGTACTAAAAGAAATAATAGAACTCTGTCGTACGATTCTTTTTCCAGGCTATTATGGAAAATCTACGGTGAATAGCCGCACCATCAAATACAATATAGGTGTAAGTGTAGAAAGGCTCAACGCGCTATTGTCTGAACAAATAGAAGCAGGACTTTGTTTTCCTTGCGAATATTGCGATGAAGACAGCGATAACCTCAGCACATGCGATACAAGAAGAGAGCGGGCCGCAGAAATGGCCGCCGCCTTTATTAGTCGTCTACCCCAAATACGCAAAACATTAGCCACAGATGTGGAAGCGGCCTATAAAGG
>JAVVVP010000131.1:0-2032 GCA_036652575.1 Bacteroidaceae bacterium | reverse complement strand
AGCAAGGCGATGAATCCGTATGGAGATGGGTTGGCCTGTGGAAGAATTGTAGAGAGGTTGAAATAATAAATCTTTAAAAGATAGTAAGATTATGAAAGCATGTTTTATGGGCTTAGGCTATATTGGTCTGCCAACAGCTATTATTGCGGCAAAAAACGGAGTACAAGTAACGGGGGTAGATATAAACCCTAAAGTAGTAGAAATGACCAATCAAGGGCATCTGCATATCATTGAACCAGGAATGGAAGAAATGTTGCAGGAGGTCGTAAAAAAAGGAGCGTTAAAGGCTTCAACGACACCAGAAGTAAGTGATGCTTATTTTATGGTCGTTCCGACTCCATTCAAAGGAAATCACGAGCCCGACATTTCTTATGTTGAGAGTGCTACGCGCACCGTGCTTCCTCTTTTAAAAGAAGGAGATCTTTACGTCATTGAATCGACTTCACCTGTTGGCACAACCGATTTAATGACAAAGCTTATCTTTTCAGAACGTCCAGAATTGAAAGGACAACTTTATATAGCTTATTGCCCTGAACGCGTACTTCCTGGTAACGTGATTTATGAATTGGTTCACAACGACCGCGTAATAGGAGGAATGGATGATGCGTCCACTACAAAGGCAATTGAATTTTACAGTCAGTTCGTAAAGGGAACGCTCCATCGTACCAATTGCAAAACGGCTGAGATGTGTAAACTTACCGAGAACTCTAGTCGTGACGTGCAGATAGCCTTTGCCAACGAGCTTTCTTTAATCTGCGACAAAGCAGGAATCAACGTATGGGAACTCGTTCAACTAGCGAATAAACACCCACGTGTTAATATTCTTCAACCAGGTTGTGGCGTAGGCGGTCACTGTATAGCGGTAGATCCTTATTTTATCACAGCAGAATTTCCAATAGAATCTCAAATTATAGCTAAAGCTCGTGAAATAAACAATTATAAAAGTTTCTGGTGTGCAGAAAAAGTGCAAACGGAGATGTTGAAATATGAACTAAAGCATCATCGCAAGCCAACCATTGCGATGATGGGCTTAGCCTTTAAACCAAATATAGACGACCTTAGAGAAAGTCCTGCCAAATATATCACAATGAAAGTAATGCAGAGTTGTAACAATGCAGCTATTTTAGTGGTAGAGCCAAACGTAGAAACGCACCATGTTTTTAAACTTACGAATTACCAAGACGCTTACGAAAAAGCTGATATTGTGGTGTTTTTAACTGCTCACGATCCGTTTAAAACTCTTCCTTACGATGAAAGCAAAGTGATTCTGGACTTCTGCGGTATTTATAAGAAGTAAAGACCTTCTGCGAAGAACCGCTGAAAAATATCTAGAATTGTTGATTCATTCGGAATTTATTGCTTACTTTTGTGAATTGTCGCGCAAGGCGTGCCAAAAGAATTAGGAATAAAGGATCGAAAAGCGTAAAGCGATGGAAAATATAAAGCAAATACCCTATGGCGTTGCCGACTTCGTGTCGGTGATGGAGCAAAACTTGTATTATGTGGACAAAACGATGTTTTTGCCCATAATGGAGGAACAGCCTCGTTTTCTCTTTTTTATCCGTCCTCGTCGCTTTGGCAAAAGCTTGTTCATTAATATGATGCGAGCTTATTACGACAAAGCCATGACGGATCAGTTTGATAGCTTGTTTGGCAGCCTTTATATTGGTCAACATCCCACGCCCTTGCGGAATAAGTATCAGATACTTTACCTTGACTTCTCTCGTGCTGGTGGTGATATGAAGAATTTGGAGGACAATTTCAATACTTATTGCTGCGACTGTCTCAATGATTTCATAGATGCTTATAAAGAGGACTATCCTCAGCAAAATGTAGAGGAAATGCGTCGCTCCACGAACTCGATAGCGAAGTTCAATATGCTGAACAATATGGCTGCGAGGTATGAAAAACCGCTTTACCTTATCATCGACGAGTACGACAACTTTACGAATATCGTTCTCAACGAAGAGGGTGAGAACGTTTACCACGCCATAACGCACGCCAGTGGCTTCTATCGCGAAGTTTTCAAGAA
>JAVVVP010000130.1:0-2057 GCA_036652575.1 Bacteroidaceae bacterium | reverse complement strand
TTCTTCTATCTTATCAAACGCTTCGAACTTTGAGTTTTTACTTTTAAATTCGGGTACTACCTTTTTCAGGAAGCGTACGGTTTGAGGGATTTCTACCGCGCGGGAGAGTTTTTCTAAGGTTTCTACGCTCGCTTGAGCTTCGGCATACGAACAAGAACGAACGTTCGCGATGCGTATCTTTTCGTGTTCCGTTGGGACGGTTCCCTCCGTGCTTGCCAACACTTCTTCGTATAGCTTTTCACCAGGACGAAGACCCGTGTATTCTATTTTTATATCTTGATCTACCTTAAATCCTGCAAGTTCTATCATTCGCTTGGCGAGGTTGGCAATCTTTACACTCTCCCCCATATCGAATACAAAAATCTGATTCCCCGCACTCATCGTTGCTGCTTCCATTACCAAACGACAAGCTTCGGGAATGGTCATAAAGAAACGCGTAATGTCGGGATGCGTGACGGTGACAGGACCGCCTTTTTCTATTTGCTCGCGAAAACGAGGTATCACACTGCCATTGCTGCCCAATACATTGCCAAAACGAGTGGTCACGAATTGCGTCTTGCCTTCTCTCTCTCCTTGCTCTAAGGCTTGCCCTAAACTCTGAACATAAATCTCTGCCATTCGTTTGCTGCAACCCATTACATTGGTTGGATTGACGGCTTTGTCGGTAGAAATCATCACCATTTTCTCACTTCCATAACGGATGCAATAGTCTGCCACATTGCGAGTTCCGATAATGTTGACCAACACGGCTTCACAAGGATTTTCTTCCATCAAAGGTACATGCTTGTAAGCGGCTGCGTGGAAAACTACTTGCGGATGATAAGCACGGAAGGCAAAATCAAGGCGTGCCGTTTGGCGCACATCACCAATCACGGGTACAAACTGCAATTCGGGGAACGTTTCTTCTAATTCTAAACGAATGTTGTGCATCGGAGTTTCTGCATTGTCAAAAAGAATGAGTTTCTGAATGCCAAACGTGGCTAGCTGACGACACAATTCACTCCCAATACTCCCTGCACCTCCTGTTACCATAATGGTTTTACCCCGAAAGTTCTCTACAATTTCATCCATCGAGATTTTAATTTCTTCCCGTCCTAAGAGGTCTTCTATCTTTACTTCACGAATCATGCGTTCTGTTCCTTCTGCGTGATGTTCTAAACCCTCAATAGAAGAAGATAACAAGAGTCTTATTTTACAGTCTGTACAAAATTGGACCAAACGACGTTCTTCTTGGATGGCAAGGCTGCGCGTTTCAAAGAGTAGAGCATCAATTCCTTCGCGTTTACAAAGAAATTCGATGTCTTTTCGAGTCTCGAAATAGAAAACGCGATTTCCTGCAACCCGTTGATGGCGAAGACGTTTTCCATAAGACAGGAAGCCTTTTACACGATAATTCGTTGAGTTGCTAAGATAGGTAATCAGCGACACACCTTGCGTTCCACAACTGTAAATAAGCAGGTTCTTCACCTCCTTGTTCTTCCTCGTTTGCGACCTTATGTAATCAAAGAGAACAATCATCGACACACGGACAAACACCAGCAGCCCAAGGGTGAGGAGGGTGTCGAGAATGATGTACATAAAGGCTTCCTTGTACGACACCAAATGGCTTTGCAGCACTAAAAGGGCACCAATGAGTAGTAATGATTTGCAAAAAACGGCTGCGGCTATTTTCCACATTTCATTAAGTGTGGCATGTCGAATGACGCTCCGATAGGTGCGAAAGACATAGAAAGAAAGAGCACTTACAATCACAGAAATGCCGAGCCAAGGCACAAATAAATCTTGAGGCAGGAGCGATTGTTGCATCAGTTCACCGATGAGCAAGTAGGCTACAAAGGTGGAGAGGAGAGATAGACTTTCGTCTATCAGCCACACGATGCGATAATTAAGATAGCGGTTAAAAAGCTTCATCTTTTTACGTGAAAAGTTGTTTTAAAGGGGTGCGTTTACCATCGTATCAAACACGCGTAGGAGTTGTTGCTGTTCCGTGGTAAGGGAACTTTGTTTCCATTCGTTTATGAGGGTGTGGGCTTCCTTGGCAAAAAGATCGTTGCCTG
>JAVVVP010000129.1:0-2195 GCA_036652575.1 Bacteroidaceae bacterium | reverse complement strand
TCGTGCGTGTCTCGTTCCGAACAGAAGAGGAGGCTTTTACAAGCCTCCTCTTCTGTTCGGGGACAAACGAAGTGCGCACCAACGCACCCCGTTCTCCTTTTGGTCCGATCTATCTTACTTCACAATCGCATGACCGTTGTAAAGATAAAGACCGCCCTTGATAGGGTTCGGTACTTCTACACCCCCTAAGTTGTAATATTTCCCATCGTTCCGTTTGTCGGAAGAGGGCACTCCGTCTATGCCCGTCAAATCGGCATCTTCAAATAAAAGTGATCCAGGACCAGTACCTTGATAATATGCTTTGTAGGCAGGGATCGTGGTAGTGGTTCGCGCTTTATAGAAACCTATTCGATTCACTCCCGCGCCCCCGTCATTCAAAACGTAATAGTTTGGACTCGTGGGTACAACCACGGGCTTTGCACTAGTAGCGGATAAGTCATTCAGTGAGATCGAAGAACCTGTACTTGTACTCTTCACAAAAGAATAGGTCGTATTGGGCGTTCCTCTCAGAATCACTCCCGTCTGTGCTGGAAGAATCGTATTCGGGGCAAGAGGGGTGAGCTTCAACACGGCTACGTCTTTTTGTGCGGTATAAGCCGTTACACCCGAAGGTATCGTTGTAGAAGCATCTGCACTAAACGTGGCATACCCCATAGAGCCAACGAAGACATCGTATTGTGACGCATCGAGGGTAAAAACGATTTTATTCGCGGCTATGTTCGCTTCGTTATGATCCCAATAAACAAGTCCAGAACCACTATTAGAACCATTTAAATAGTACGTTGTATTCCCTTGTATGATTTTCCAATCATAGCCCGTACCAACAGGACCACCAGAGGCACTGTTGGTGGACAAAATCCAAGCACCCGTATTCCCCGCATCTGCGATCATTTTCGCGCCAGTCGATGCAGTCGTTGCATTAAGGTTTTTCATAACCCCTGCTGCTTTATTATAGATTTTAAAACCATCTATCGGATTACCCGTAAAAGCAAAAAGATTTTTAGCAGGGATAGGAGTCGTTGTCTGGATATTCGCATATTCTATTTTATCCGTAGAGGTTCCTGCATAATAAAGATAATTAGCAGCTGATTTTCTTAGTTGCATGGTATACCATTTGGTACTAGGTGAAAACACGCCTTTTTTTACCGTTGTGGTTTCAAAAGGCAACGTTACGTTCGTACATTCTACGACTACCGTAGCGGTGGTCGTGGCGGTGCCCGATGGCTGCGTAAACGTGAGGAAGGGCGATGTTGGAGCAGCATAAGCAGCACCCTTAGGAGTTACCACTTCTTTTCTTGCGAACTCTTTTCCCTGCCATTTATAAGAATAGGTGATGTATACCACCGTTTTTGATTCGACGGTGACGGGATAGATTTCGTATTTAGAATTGGTATAGCCATTGGGATCAGCAGCATAAAAAACAAAATCCGAACCCGCGTTGTGTCCATCAAAATAATAGTTTTTATTGTTTGTATCCGTCCAATAAATAAAGAAAGGGCTTCCCGTTGAAACGGACTTTATACGAAAAGTTTCTGTCGTTGCCCCTAACGTCGCCGCACCCGTACTATGAGGCATATATTTCCCCGATTTTCCTTGAAAGGTGTGAGCAACGTCTGCACCAGATCCCGTTACACCAACAGTCCAAACAAAAGGCATCGCACTTTCTTGACGGACAGCGGGTGTCGTCTCTCCCATATACACTTGGCTCTTATCGTTCTCGTAAAGATACGAATTCTTGTTTTTATTCTTTAGAAGGACCGTTTGCCCATTCGTCAACGTAGAGAAGTCCGTTAGGGCTGCACCTATCGTGCTTATCACCGTTTGCGTCAATTCCGCTGGGCGATTGATTGGAAAACTTTGATAGGTTTCTAAGAAGTGGGCAAGCGCGTCTTGCACGGCGGTACTCTGAGTACGTCGCGTTTCCGCTGGAACAGACTTGTTCAACGTAGCGCTAACCGTAGCTAACACCTGGTCTAAATCGGATGCCGCCGCTATTGGATAAAGTCCCGCGACGGTCCCCACTTTGCTATTGCGCACCTTCGTGGCGTTAGACATCACATTTAGAAGGGCATCTGTAGCTCCGTCGTCAGCATTGCTACATTGCTCGGGCGAATAAATCAAATCGGATGCTTCTTTGGTGCCTGCTACATTCGTAAAGACAAACGTAAACATCCATTTTTTCAGACGTGCACGAT
>JAVVVP010000128.1:0-2361 GCA_036652575.1 Bacteroidaceae bacterium | reverse complement strand
ATTGATGCACCAGGATATGGAAACAAAACAGGAGCATCATTTGCAATAACAGGAACAATAGATATAAAGGGAGAGCAAGTTGGCGAAGGAATTGGCTCAGGTTATACATTAAGAGGAACAGGAGCTAATTTTGATCTCTTTAAGTTCATGTCTGACAATTCGGATGTGGAATACGCTTTACTTTACAATTCAAAAACGGGACAAGGAACTTTTTCTACGACACAAGAACAAATGGCTGTATCAAATATAGAAATACCAGGAGACAAAGAATATGGGAAATACGATACATTCTACCACAATCATCCAGCAATACATGATAGTAAATATTATTCAGAGAAAGATGCTATTACAACTGATGCACTAGCAGAAAAAGGACTTAAGAAATCAATACTATACAATGAAGATACTGGGAAAACATCTACATATTGGGACAATAAATATGGATATGATAATAGTTTGTATGCAGGAGATGATCCATGGTGAACGAACCATAATCTATAGACAAAACCAAGAGTCATGAAAGCAATACAATTATTCACAGCATTACTCCTTACCTCACTGAGCATCAACGCACAGACAGAGGAATCTTATTATCCAGAAAATGATTCCTTTGCAATAGAAATCCCAGATACGTTTACTCTGAAAGAGATGAAAGATGTGTGGGCTGCGGTAAGCAACGAAGTACCGCCAACCACAAAAGTGAGCTACAATAACTTCTTTGTGAAATCGGATATTCTGTTATGTCCAAAACTAAAAAAAGAAGAGCAAAAGCTCTTAAGGGATTTCGGAGTATGGATAGTAAAGAATGGAGTATCCGCAGAAGACCAGCCAGTGCGTACACCATATCTAGTACGTATAGACTATCCGCAGGATTCGCTGTTGGCAAAGAAAATATTCAACAAGTTAGCAAAGCTATATGGGCAAGACAAATTTGGGATACCGACTAAATGGATTACAGGAAACATCTACTTCATTTCTGGTGCCGTAATGTATATGAACACACCCGTAGCACGCTACTCGCAGGTTTTCAAGCTAAAGGAGGGGAAAATGATGGCGCGTTTCGGCCGAATGGCAAAAGGCAACTATCGCAAGGAAGTAGACGGCAACTTCCTTAAGCTGGACGGACACTGGGTGGACAACAACATTAAGTACGAGCTTCTACTCTTTGCACACGACATGAATCAGGACAGGGACTTTCGCAAGAGAGGAAGAGGAAAAGAGAACTCGTTCGGCGCAAGCGTGTTGCTCTACATAGAGCCAACGGGAAAGGCAAGCATACACCTACTGGAAACCTACGGAGAGCTGACCAACATTCAGAAGAAGGAGCTCGAAAAGCTTCAGGAAAAGGTAAAAACCCTACCGCCATGGCGGTTCAGCGTGCTCTACAATGCAGACGGAAGAGTATTCCCAGGAAGATACTTATTGATATCTTATGCAGAAAGCTCTGGATGGAAATTCAGAGATTATCTACTAGAGAAATAGAAGCATACCCCTTATAAAGGACTAACCTTATTACAAACATCTAAAAAATTAAAACGATGAAAAAGTTAACAACAAGAATCTGTTTAACCTGTGCATTTCTAGTCTTCGCGCTAACCTCGTTTGCACAAGAAACCGTAACGCAAATCACAAGAGAAGTAAAATATAAAGATTGCACCTTGTCGATGAGATACGACTTAAACCATTCGAGACTTTTTATCAGAATACTACAGGAAGACGAACTCAAAGAGATACATAACGCCCCAATTAAATCAGAGCTGTCCAACGCTGCGGTAGACGTTTATATAAACGAGCTCGTTAAGAATAAGGAAATAGACAGTTTGCAAAGCAAGATAATTAGAAGCATACCTTTGGAAAGAAGAAAACTAATATGTAAAAGGACTTTTAGAGGAATACAATTTCAGCCATATTTATCAATAGAGGGAAATTTCAAAACCGTTGATTTTTCTACAGCGATAAAACTAAACGAGAAGAACAAAATAGAGGAACTTTGGCATGAAGTAAATTCACTTTTAACCTATGAAGACATATACAACATAGGTATAGTCCTTAGAAGTTACAAACTCTCTCCTGCTAAAAAGATGCTGAATCACATCTCTCCTGTTTTTGCCATTAGTTTCTGGTGTACAAAGGAGGATATGCAAAAGAGTATAACGAGCCAAGAGTAACAAGAAAGGCATATCAAGCAGCATAAATAATCAAATAGTAAACCAATGCACTATAATAAGGAAATATTCAGTGGTCTTGTAGACTTTGTGCGCATCAATGCTCCTGCTCTAGGGTCGTCTGGACTCTATCAGGGAAAAGCAGGCGTAGCCCTGAGCCTGTTTGCAGCAGAAAACACGAACCCATTTTATGATA
>JAVVVP010000127.1:0-2734 GCA_036652575.1 Bacteroidaceae bacterium | reverse complement strand
AGCTTTACGAAACCCTCGTCACTCGTGAAGAGATGGTGAAAGCCATTGATATGGGAGCGTATTACCGTATCCCTTGCGATACCCGCGATTTGAATTATGATAAATTCTTCACACAAGGAAATGAAGAAGTAGAAAAGATTGAAGATTATCACAGCCACAACACACGCCGTTTAGACGTGGAAGGGATGAAAGAACTCCTCTTAAAACTTCGCTTCGTTCGGGAAGATTTAGGCTTATCTGAAAAAGCAAAAAGTATGGCGATTCGTTCTGAATAGAAAAAGGCTTTGAAAGATGGAAAAAACAGAAATAGAAGTCGTAGCAGGAGAGATCTTTCGAGACCAACGGGGTCAAATCTCTTCTCTGAATAATTTTGATTTTGAGGAAGTGCGTCGTTGTTATATTCTTCATCATCCCGATGTGTCGGTGGTCAGAGGATGGCACGCACACCAACAAGAACGCAAATGGTTCTATTGCACAAAAGGTGCTTTTACGTTAGCGCTCGTAAAAATAGACGATTGGGACAATCCGAGCACGGAACTTGTGCCCGAGATTTTTCAACTATCCGCCGAGAAGAGTGAAATCGTTTGCGTTCCAGCTGGTTATGCCAATGGCATCAAAGCGCTCACTCCCGATTCTATTCTTACGGTTTATTCCGATAAATTACTTTCAGAAGCTCTCCACGATAGCTGGCGCTATGTTCCGTCTAAGTGGATGGATTGGAGTAAATACTAACTCATTTAAATTCAAGATTATGTTACGAGTAGGCATCACGGGTCAACCTGGATTTGTGGGTACGTCATTGTACCACACTCTCGGGTTGCAGCCCGATCAATATGAGCGCGTACCTTTCGAGGATGCGTTCTTTCAAAGCGAGGCCTCGCTTCGTTGTTTTGTAAAGCAATGCGATGTGGTGGTACACCTCGCTGCCATGAACCGTCACCCAGACGCACAAGTACTTCACGATACAAACATCCGTCTCGTCCGTCAACTCATAGAGGCGATGGAAGCAGAGCACGTGGTCCCTCACGTTTTATTTTCTTCTTCCACACAAGAAGAACGCGACAATGAATACGGAAAGAGCAAGCGCGAAGGACGCGCCCTGCTCGAAGATTGGGCAACGCGTAACGGAGCATCTTTTACGGGTATGGTTGTCCCCAATGTGTACGGACCTTTCGGTCGCCCCAACTACAACAGTTTTATAGCCACTTTTTGCTACAAACTTACCCATGGCGAACAACCCCAAGTGCTTCAGGATTCTCCCGTTCGGCTCATTTATGTGGGTTCTCTTGTAGAGCACATCTTAAGCAAGATCGAAGAAGTGGCTGTTCTCCAAACCTCCCGCGTGGAGCGTGATGCGGTACCGTATGATTTCGAAAAGAATGTAACAGAGATTCTTCATCTCTTTGAAACCTTCCAAGATCTCTATTTTGAGAAAGGGGTGATTCCGCCTTTGAAAGATAGAAACGAGCTGAACCTTTTCAATACCTTCCGCTGCTATATGGATCAAGCGACCCATTTCCCCGTTAAACTTGTGAAGCATCGCGATGAACGAGGAACGTTTGTGGAAACGATTCGTTTGGGCGTAGGAGGACAAGTGTCTTTCAGTACAACGGTGCCAGGGATAACACGTGGCAATCATTACCATACCCGCAAGATCGAACGGTTTACAGTGATCAAAGGGAATGCACGCATTCAACTTCGCAAGATTGGAACAGACGAGGTGCTTCAGTTTGACCTCGATGGTAAAGAACCGAGCTATGTAGATATGCCGATATGGTATACCCACAATATCATCAACACTGGAGACGAGGAACTATATACCCAATTCTGGATAAACGAATGGTACAATCCTGCAGATGGAGATACTTACTTTGAGAAATGCTAATACAACAACGACGATGAGCAAATTAAAATTGATGACCATTATCGGAACTCGTCCAGAGATCATCCGATTGTCGGAAGTAATCAAAAAGTGTGATCAATACTTCGACCAAATTCTTGTACATACAGGGCAAAACTATGATTATGCCTTAAACCAAGTGTTCTTTGAAGACTTAGGATTACGTGAACCCGATTTTTACCTCCAAGTAGTGGGTAACGATTTAGGAGAAACCATGGGCAATGTCTTAGCAAAATCGTATGCGTTGATGGTAGAACAGCAACCCGATGCCGTGATGGTATTGGGAGACACGAATTCGTGTCTCTCTGTTATTTCTGCAAAACGATTGCATATTCCAACCTTTCATATGGAAGCTGGTAACAGGTGCTTTGATGAGAATCTACCCGAGGAAACGAACCGCAGAATTGTAGACCACATTGCGGACTTGAATATGTGTTATAGCGAGCACGCACGCCGTTACTTGAATTATGAGGGTACGGCGAAAGAACGCACCTACGTAACGGGCTCCCCCATGGCAGAAGTGCTTTCCGCCAATTTAGAAAGTATCAAAGCCAGTACCGTTCTTACGAAGCTCGGTTTAGAGAAAGGAAAATACATTTTGCTCTCTGCCCATCGGGAAGAGAACATCGATACGGAACAGAATTTTCTGAATTTAATGAATGCCGTGAATGCGATGGCAGCGAAATACGAGATGCCGATTCTGTATTCGTGTCATCCACGTAGTGCGAACCACATTCGGAAAAGTGGCTTTGTGTTTGACCCCCGCGTGATACAGAACCCGCCATTGGGCTTCCACGACTATAACAACCTTCAATTGAATGCGTTCTGTGTGGT
>JAVVVP010000126.1:0-2800 GCA_036652575.1 Bacteroidaceae bacterium | reverse complement strand
GTCCCTAAACTTTTATAAAAGTTTAGGGACACGCCTTTTAAAAAGGTAGGTAAGGCCCTCCAAAAAGGAGTTGAAAATCCCTTTTTGGACACTGTTTCAAAAAGAATATCTAAAAGTCGGCTCTTTTCGGATGAATACAAAAAAAGTCGTCCCGAAAAACGAGACGACTTTTCACTATTGTTAGATATGTTATATCTACAATTACTAAGCTTTAGCTTCTTCTGTAGGTGCAGCCGTTTCAGCTACTGGAGTTACCTCTTCTACAGTTTCTACAACTTCTGCCGTATCAACGACCTTCTTAGAACGACGTGTACGAGTTGTCTTCTTCTTTGTTTCTTTAGCCATGTTCTCATCATAGTCTACCAACTCGATGAAGCACATTTCTGAAGCATCATCAGCGCGTTTACCAGTTTTGATGATACGAGTGTAACCTCCTGGACGATCTGCGATCTTTACAGATACTTCGCCGAACAGCTCAGTAACCGCAAATTTATCCTTTAGGTTGCTAAATACGATACGGCGTGAGTGAGTACTATCGTCTTTGGACTTTGTTATCAAAGGTTCCACAAACTTTTTAAGTGCCTTAGCCTTCGCCACAGTCGTCGTAATTCTCTTATGCTTAATCAAAGAACAAGCCATATTTGAGAGCATAGCTGCTCTATGAGAAGCAGTACGACTGAGATGGTTGAATTTCTTATTATGTCTCATTGTTATTATTCTTTATCTAATTTATACTTAGAAATATCTGTTCCAAATGTAAGTTCCATCCTCTCTAACAAATCATCTAGTTCTGTGAGAGATTTCTTACCAAAGTTACGGAATTTCAAAAGATCGGTTTTATTGAATTGTACCAAGTCGCCCAACGTTTCTACTTCCGCAGCCTTCAGGCAATTCAGTGCACGTACGGACAAGTCCATATCAACTAATTTCGTCTTCAGAATCTGACGCATATGCAATACTTCTTCATCAAATTCTTCATTTCCATCAAGGTCTGCGTTTTCTAAGGTGATTTTCTCATCAGAGAACAACATGAAGTGGTGAATCAAAATTCTTGCAGCATCTTTCAACGCATCTTTAGGAAGGATAGAGCCATCTGTAGTAATCTCTAGTACGAGCTTTTCATAGTCCGTTTTCTGTCCTACACGAAAGTTCTCTACAGTGTATCTTACATTACGAATTGGGGTGTAAATAGAGTCAATTGCAATTACATCAACAGCCGTGCAAGCCTCGCGATTTTCATCTGCGGGCACATAACCACGTCCTTTGTTGATCGTAAGTTCAATTGTCATCGAAGCCTTGGAATCTAGATGACAAATCACCAATTCAGGATTTAACACTTCAAATCCAGTCAGATACTTGCCTATATCTCCCGCGTTGAATTCGGAGGAATTCTCTACGGTAATACTAACTTTCTCATTCTCGAATTCTTCTACTACTTGCTTGAAGCGCACTTGCTTCAAGTTTAATATAATATTGGTTACATCTTCTCTTACACCTGGTACAGAAGCGAATTCGTGCTCAACACCCGCTATGCGGATCGTGTTGATTGCGAAACCTTCCAAAGACGAAAGAAGAATGCGGCGCAAGGCGTTACCGACGGTTGTACCGAAACCAGGTTCCAACGGACGAAACTCGAATTTTCCGGACGTTGGTTCGTCTTCCAACATTATGACTTTGTCAGGTTTTTGAAATGCTAATATCGCCATGAATTTATTTATTATTTAGAGTACAACTCAACGATCAACTGCTCCTTAATGTTCTCAGGAATGTCTGTGCGCTCAGGTTTGTGCAAAAACTTACCCGATTTGCTATTACCATCCCACTCCATCCAAGGATATTTGCTATGATTGAATCCGGCTAAAGCATCAGCTATAACCTCTAATGATTTAGATTTTTCACGAACACCGATAATCTGCCCTGGTTTAACAGCATAAGATGCGATATTCACAACTTTACCATCCACTACAATGTGCTTGTGACTTACCAGCTGACGAGCAGCAGAACGTGTAGGAGCAATTCCCAAACGATACACAATATTGTCTAGACGACATTCCAAATTCTGCAAAAGGATCTCACCAGTAATACCACTAGCACCAGCTGCCTTTTTAAACATATTACGGAATTGTTTCTCTAATACACCATACGTGTATTTTGCTTTTTGCTTTTCGGCTAACATCACGCCATACTCTGATGTTTTGCGACGACGAGAGTTGCCATGCTGTCCAGGGGGATAATTTCTCTTGGATAAAACTTTGTCAGCTCCGAAAATTGCTTCTCCGAACTTTCGTGCAATACGTGTTTTGGGTCCAGTATATCTTGCCATATTTATTTCCTTTTAACTTATTAACCTATTATACTCTTCTTCTCTTAGGAGGACGGCAACCGTTATGTGGTAGCGGTGTAACGTCTACGATCTCGGTTACTTCAATGCCCGCACCATGAATGGTACGAATTGCAGATTCACGTCCGTTACCTGGACCCTTAACATAAGCTTTCACCTTGCGGAGACCTAAATCAAAGGCAATTTTTGCACAATCCTGTGCTGCCATTTGAGCAGCGTAAGGAGTGTTCTTCTTTGAGCCTCTAAAGCCCATTTTACCTGCTGAAGACCAAGAAATGATCTGACCTTCGCTGTTGGCCAAAGACACGATAATGTTATTGAAGGAACTATGAACGTGTAACTGTCCAATAGCATCCACTTTCACATTCCTCTTCTTTGCTGCGACTGTTTTCTTTGCCATATCTAATTATTATTTAGTAGCTTTTTTCTTATTAGCAACGGTTTTCTTTTTACCCTTAC
>JAVVVP010000125.1:0-2838 GCA_036652575.1 Bacteroidaceae bacterium | reverse complement strand
AGCGGCAGTAGCCAATGCTCAAAATGCTGAAACAACGTCGCGTGAAAAAATCATTCTGAACCGAGAATGGACCTTTAAAATGGAAGATGTAAAAGGAGCGGAAGCCGCCCACTTTGATGTTTCCAAATGGGAAAAAGTAAACCTGCCGCATTCCTTTTCCATCCCTTACTTTCGATGGACGAGCGTTTACAACGGCTATGGTTGGTATCGGAAACAATTTGAAGTCCCTGCCTCTTGGAATGGAAAAGCGATTTCCATCGAATTTGAAGGCGCTTTTATTGAAACCGAAATCTACGTAAACGGAAACTATTTGGGCAAGCATGTCGGAGGGTACACGGGCTTTTGCTTCGATATGACGCGCTATCTCACAACGGGAAAAAATGTGATTGCCGTTCGTGTCAACAACCTCTGGAAAGCCAATGTGGCACCGCGTGCGGGCGACCATCAATTCAGTGGTGGTATCTATCGCGATGTGTATATCAACGTGAGCGATAAACTACACGTTGATTGGTGCGGCACGTATTTCACCACACCCGTTGTTACGAGTTCGTCTGCCGTTGTACGGGCGATTACTTCTATCAAAAACGAGGATGAAACCACCCAATCGTTTGTGCTTAAAACGCAAATCTACAGTCCCAAAAATCAACTAGTCGCCTCTGTAGCATCAAAAGCGCAGTCCATCGAAGCCCATCAAACGAAAGATATCCAACAAGAACTGCCTCCCATCCAGGAGCCCCTTTTGTGGAGCCCTACAACCCCTTCTTTGTATCAAGCCATCACCACCGTGCTGGTAAAAGGGAAAGCCGTAGATACCTATACAACGACTTTCGGCATTCGCTTTACAAAGTGGACGGCAACCAACGGTTTCGAACTAAATGGTTCTAAACTCTACCTTTTGGGGGCGAATGTACATCAAGATAGAGCCGGTTGGGGCGATGCCGCTACCAATTCAGCGTTCTATCGTGATGTGAAAATGATGAAAGAGATTGGCTTCAACGCGATTCGAGGTTGCCATTATCCGCATGACCCTGCTTTTGTACAAGCGTGCGATAAGCAAGGCGTGATCTTCTTTTCCGAAAATCCATTTTGGGGAATGGGCGGTGGAAAAGGCGATGCTGGCAATTGGGGAACCCCCTCTTCCGATGCTTATCCCGTGAAGGTTTCCGACCAAAAAGAGTTTGATTTGAGCGTGTTGCAACAGCTAAAAGAAATGATACGCATCCATCGCAATAGTCCCTCCATTATGGCATGGAGTATGAGTGATGAAGCCTTCTTTACGAGCAACGAAACAATGGAAAAGGTAAGGACGCTCCTCAACAGAGCCACCGATAGCGTGTACCGATGGGATGCTTCGCGGCTAGTTGCCATTGGCGGTTGCCAACGTGCAGGACTGGATAAACTCGGTAAAAATCAAATCGCGTTCTATAATGGCGATGGTTCTGGATTCCTGGACCCTGGCGTACCTAATATCGTCACCGAATACAGCAGTCGCTCTGCACAACGCCCTGGCGAATTTAGTCCCGCATGGGGCGAATTAGGAGCGGACAACGGAATAGACAAGCCCGTTCCTACTTGGCGCGGAGGCCAACTTATCTGGTGCGGTATGGACCATGGCACCGTGGGAGGCACTGGATTGGCCACCATGGGACTGATGGATTATTTCCGACTGCCCAAACGTCAATACTTTTGGTATCAAGAATGCTATGCCAAAGGAAACAAAAAACCTGTTGAACCCCTGTGGCGGACCAATGGAGTACCCGCTCAATTAAAGCTCGAAACGGATAAGTATGAAATCGCAGCACCCAACGGAACAGACGATGTGATGCTCACCGTTACCGTACAAGATGCAACGGGGAAGGACCTCAGCAACAATGTGCCCATCACTTTAAAGATTGTGTCGGGACCTGGTGAATTTCCAACAGGCACTACCCTTCAATTCTTGCCACCCCATCACGAGAACGAGCAGTCTGACATCGTGATTCAGGACGGGCAATGTGCCATTGATTTTCGTTCCTATTATGCAGGCACCACCGTTATCGAAGCCTCTTCACCAGGACTCAAGTCGGGCACGATTACCCTCACCACCCTTGGAGAACCTCGTTGGGTAGAAGGGGTGACCCCCGCCGTGGCCGATCGCCCCTATCATCGATATCAAAAAAAGACTCCATCTCTCTTGACCGAGACCATGCGATTGGCAAAAGACCGTCCTTGTGCTGCCAGTACAACGGCTACGGGGTTCAACAAATCGTTTGCAAACGATGAAACGGAAGCCACTTTGTGGAAACCTACTTCTACGGATACCAAGAAATGGTGGAAGTTAGATATGGAAGCAACGTATTCTTTGAACCGTATTCAATTGGTCTTTGGCAACAAGGCCGCCCATCAGTACCTCATCGAAGTGTCAGCCGATGAAAAAGAATGGAAAACAGTGATCGACCGTTCTCAGAACACCACCGTGATTCAAAAACAGATGAACGAGGGCGATTTAGGAAAAGACGTACGCTTTGTTCGTATTCGGTTTAAGTCGGCCCATCCTAGCCTTGCCGAAATACGAGTCGGCGGAACATCGAGCCTCGTAGAATAATCCAACCTCGCTTCTCAAGCGACCCTTTTTTGGAATGCCTCGCCTGCAAAGAAACTCAGAACTCTTTGCAGGCGAGGCTTCGTCAGGTCTTTCTGCGCCCCAAAAAGAAGGCCTGCATGTTTCGAAAGAAACCGAAAGGTATTAATAATAGCCCCCCCCAATTTTCCAACTGATGGTTAGAGAATTGGGGTACTAAATTATTTTACTTATCAAAAAGACTCTATTCTGAATAATTTGTCGTCTTGGGACAGTTT
>JAVVVP010000124.1:0-2851 GCA_036652575.1 Bacteroidaceae bacterium | reverse complement strand
GAAGGAGGATAAAGTTCAGATGAGACTTGAAGAAAGATATAAAAAAGAGATCAAAGATGCAATGATGAGCAAGTTCGAATATAAAAGTGTCATGGAAATCCCTAAGCTTGAAAAAGTAGTTATTAACATGGGTGTAGGTGAAGCTAGAGAAAATTCTAAAGCGGTAGATAGCGCAGCGGCAGACCTTGCAATCATTTCCGGACAAAAGCCAATCATCACAAAGGCAAAGAAGTCAGTTGCTACATTTAAAGTTAGAGAAGGCATGAATATCGGAACTAAAGTTACACTTAGAAGTTCAAATATGTATGAATTCGTTGACAGACTTTTCAATGCAGCACTACCTCGTGTACGTGACTTTCGTGGAATTAATCCTAATTCATTTGACGGCAGAGGGAACTACTCAATGGGTATAAAAGAGCAGCTCATCTTCCCTGAAATAGAATATGATAAAATAGATAAAATCCGAGGTATGGATATTATTTTTGTAACAACAGCAAAAACCGACGAGGAAGCAAGAGAGCTTCTTACACTTATGGGCGCACCCTTTAAGAAATAGTTTAGGGATTTTTACTTCCGTTACATGTAAAGATACAAGCATCGGGAACCAAAGAATTACTAAACTCGTTAACTGAAGTTAAGGAGGAGAATAAAGCTTATGGCTAAGAAAGCTATGGTTGTTAAGCAACAAAGAGAGCAGAAGTATTCTACTCGCGAATACAACAGATGTAAGATTTGCGGAAGACCGCATGCGTACATTCGTAAGTTTGGTGTTTGCAGAATTTGCTTCCGTAATCTCGCACACAAAGGACAAATACCTGGCGTAAAAAAGGCGTCTTGGTAAACCCTGATATAAAATAATTGTAAATTATGGGGAATAGGTGGTTATATAGATTAGAACGGATAACCAAACCGACCTCAGAATTCCGATAAAAAGGAGGTTAAAACTATGCATATTACAGATCCTATAGCAGATTTGCTTACTAGAATCAGAAATGCTAATAACGCAAGACACACAACTGTGGATATTCCTTCTTCAAACATGAAAAAGGCAATAGCAAACATTCTTCTTGAAGAAGGTTATGTTAAAAACGTTGAAATAATCGACGATAATATCCAAGGCATAATCCGTGTAACACTTAAGTATGCGGAGAATAAACAAAAGGTATTAACAGGACTAAAGAGGGTTTCAAAGCCAGGACTTAGAACATACGCGGCGAAGGAAGAACTTCCACGAGTATTAAAAGGTTTGGGTATAGCGATCATCTCTACTTCTAAGGGAATTATGACAGATAAAGAAGCTCGTCGTCAAAATGTCGGCGGAGAAGTACTCGCATTTATTTGGTAGGAAAGGAGGAGAATTCATTGTCACGTATAGGAAATATGCCTATAACAATACCTGCTGGTGTTGATGTAAAAATAGGCGAAAACAATGAAGTAACAGTTAAGGGTCCAAAGGGCGAACTTATCCAAAAGCTCCCCCAGGATATCATATTAGAGATAAATGGTGATGTTGTAAACGTTAAACGTCCAACAGAAGCCAAAATGCATAAATCATTACACGGTCTTACACGTACATTGTTTGCCAATATGGTAACAGGTGTAACCGATGGCTTTAAGCGTGAATTACAAATCAACGGTGTTGGTTATAGAGCGCAAAAGCAAGGCAATAAACTTATAATGAACCTCGGATATTCACATTTAGTAGAAATGGAAGAAATCGACGGTATCAGCATAGATGTTCCACAGCCAAACCAGATTATTATTTCAGGTCCGAATAAGCAAAAGGTTGGTCAGTTCGCAGCAAATGTTCGTGAAAAAAGACCACCAGAGCCGTATAAGGGCAAAGGTATTAAATACGTTGAAGAAACTATTAGACGTAAGGAAGGTAAGGCGGGTTCTAAGAAGTAAAACCGCAAGGAGGTGCAAACTAAATGATTAATAAAGAAAGTAGTAACATATCTAGACTTGCAAGACACGCTAGAGTTCGTAAGAAGGTATCAGGAACTGCTACACTTCCAAGACTTTGTGTTTTCAGAAGTTTAAAGAATGTATACGCTCAGATTATTGATGATACAACGGGTACAACATTAGTTTCAGCATCAACTCTGGATGCAGAGTTAAAAGCAAACTATGGCGGAAACGTCAGTGCTGCAAAAGCTGCAGGACTTTTAGTTGCTAAAAAAGCGGCTGACAAAGGTATTGTAAAAGTTGTTTTCGATAGAGGCGGATACTTGTATCATGGCAGAGTTGCTTCTCTTGCTGATGGTGCTCGTGAAGGCGGTCTTAAATTCTAATAGTTAAGAAAGAGGTGAAACATAAATGGCAGAAAAAGGTGAAAGAACTAAAAAGCAAGAGCGTATTGACGCCGAAGTGCTTGACATAGAAGAAAAAGTAGTTCATCTTAATCGTGTTGCGAAGGTTGTAAAGGGTGGTAGAACATTTCGTTTTAGTGCACTTGTAGTAGTTGGGGACCATAACGGTCACGTAGGCTGTGGAATGGGTAAAGCTGCTGAAATTCCTGACGCTATCCGTAAGGGTATCGACGATGCGAAAAAGAATATGATTACAGTTCCGATGGTTAAAGCAACTATACCTCACGAGATTATTGGAGAGTATGGAGCAGGCCGTGTTCTTTTAAAGCCGGCAGCAGAAGGTACTGGAGTTATTGCGGGCGGACCTGCCCGTGCGGTACTTGAGCTTGCAGGAATTGAAGATATAAGAACAAAATGCTTGCGTAGCAATAATCCAAAGAACGTTGTAGCAGCAACCATTGAAGGCTTAGCGTGTTTGAAGAGTCTTGAAGAAGTTGCACAGCTAAGAGGCAAAAAACCTGAAGAAATTTTAGGATAAT
>JAVVVP010000123.1:0-2914 GCA_036652575.1 Bacteroidaceae bacterium | reverse complement strand
TGACGATAGAGCCTTACAGGGTTTTTCTGTGTCGTTTGATGCTTCGGTCGAAGAAATATGGCTGCCTTTGTCTGTGGGGGCTACGATGGTGGTGGGGACGTATGAAATAATGCGCAGTGGCGACCGCTTGTCGTCTATTGTATCGGATTTGCACATTACGTTTCTCTCTTGTGCACCCACTTTGCTCTCCATGGTAAAAGACGATATACAAGGCTTGAAAACCTTGATTTTTGGGGGTGAAGTTTGCCCAACGGCTCTTGCCAAACGATGGCAGAAAGAGGGGCGAAAGGTGTATAATACGTATGGGCCTACCGAAGCGACCGTGATTGCAACGTATTCGGTGCTTGATGGAGAATCGGAGGTGACCATCGGAAAACCGCTCCCTCTGTATGAGGTGTATTTAGTAAACGAAGACTTATCGCCAGTGAAATCGGGTCAGGAAGGAGAAATCGTGATTGGGGGTGAAAGTGTAGCTCGTGGGTATTTAAACAAGGACGAGCTGACCGCCACGAAATTTGTTGAAACCGATCGGGTTAATGGAATGTGGACTCGTTTTTATCGTTCGGGAGATCGGGGGAGAGAGAACGAGAAGGGCGAAATTGTGTTTTTGGGACGTTCGGATGCACAAATCAAAGTACGTGGTTTTCGCGTGGAGCTCACAGAGATTGAAATGCTGTTGTTGAACGGTTCGGGTATACAAGCTGCTGCGGTAACGCTCGATATGGCATCACAGCAATTGGCGGCTTTTGTGGTAGAAAAAAACGGAGAAAAGATGGATCGAAAAGAGATTGCTCAATTACTTCGTAGCAAACTGCCTTACTACATGATACCCTCTACGCTGGATGTGATGGATGCCCTTCCGATGACCACGAGTCAAAAAGTAGATCGCAACCGCTTGCCTTCTCCCGTTACGCCTCTTTCGAAAGTGTCGGAACCACGCCTCTTGGTGGAACCCCAAACGGAACTTGAAAAGAAATTGGTTGCCTCGCTGGCGATTCATTTTGAACGAGAAGATATTTCGCTAACCGATCATTTCTTTGATGACCTTGGGGGACACTCCCTATTAGCTGCCGTCATCGTGTCTGAACTGCGGGAACAAGACCTCTTTGCCAATCTTTCGGTGATGGACATTTACGAACATCCCGTACTGACCGATTTAGTAGCTTGCTTGGCGCAGAAAACAACAAAGGAAAACCACTATCAGAAACGAAAGGTAAACGAGTCTTCGCGTCTGTCCTATCTGCTTTGTTCGTTGGCACAGGGCATCAGTCTTATTTTTATTGCGCTTTTGTTTGGCACCGAGTGGCTCGGTCCGTTCTTTGTTTATTCCTATTATTATCAAGCGGACTGCGGAGCCCTTTATTCTCTGGCGATGATGCTTTTGATGTATTTTTCTCTTTTACCCGTTCTTTCCATTTTGACGATAGGGCTAAAATGGTTGATCATTGGGCGTATCAGAGCGGGTGATTATAAGCTTTGGGGTACTTATTATTTTCGTTTTTGGCTTGTAGACAAGTTCTTGATGGTTTGCCCCGTTACGTATTTCACGGGAACTCCTATTATGAATATTTTCTTGCGATTACTCGGTGCCCGCATCGGTAAAAATTGCTATATCAACACTAGTGCTATATCGGCCTACGACTTATTAACGATAGGCGATAACGTGAGCATTTGCACCGATTCTCACTTGAAAGGATATACCCTCTCGGATGGATACCTACATCTTGGAACCATCGATATCGAAGAATCCTGTTTTGTGGGTACACGTTGTCATATTTCGCACAACACGCGAATGAAAAAGAATTCGTCGACAGAGGACTTGACGTTGATTTCGGAAGGAACCATTGTTCCTGAAAACGAAAATTGGCAAGGTTCGGAAGGGCGCAAAGTGGGTGTCAACAAGGAACAAAGGACGCAACCACTTTGGACGTTCTCGAAAACGTGGCTTTATGGCATGGGGGTGTTTCTTATTCCCTTGATCACGATGATTGCTTATGTACCTGGAATGATGCTCATTGCTCATGTGGATTATATCACAAATGGTTATTCCTTTTTGGCGTTCACCTTTGTAGTAGCAGTCTCTTTTGTGGTGATTTTAGCCTTACTCATCGCGATTTTCAAGTGGGTGATGTTAGGAAAAATTCAAGAAGGAAACTATCCTGTCAATTCTTTTTTTTATTATAAGAAATGGTTCTTCGATCAACTGATGAAACTCAGCCTGCAAGTCATTGGTACGCTCTATACAACGCTCTATTTGCAACATTGGTTCAAGTTGCTGGGTGTAAAGATGGGCAAACGAATGGAGGTGTCGACCGTTGAATTTATTTCGCCCGATTTATTGGTCACAGGCGACGAATGCTTCTTGGCCGATTCTGTCTCTGTTGGAGCCTCGCATGTGCGGAACGGATGGATCACGATTGCGAAGACACACATAGGGCATCGAACGTTTGTAGGCAATAGCGCGGTGCTTAGTCCTGGTACACATTTGGGCAGCGATGTGTTGGTAGGGGTTTTGTCGAAAGTTGAGGAGCAGCATCTACCTGCGCCCGATGGCACGTCGTGGTTCGGGTCGCCCGCCTTGTTTCTGCCCAAGCGTGACATCAATACGGATTTTTCGATGGAGCGAACGTACAAGCCCCGTTTTAAACTCTTTGTGATGCGCTACTTTGTGGAATTTTTCAGAGTGACGTTACCCGTTACTTTCTTTATCGCCTTGGCCTCCTTGATCACGAATGCAGCCTCTTTTCTACAAGTCGATAAATCGTTGATGGAACTCTTTCTCCTTTTCCCTTTTCTCTATTTAGGATCTGCCCTTTTGGGTTGTTTCATAATGGCGCTCTTTAAATGGGTTATCATTGGCAAATATCGTCCTTCGAACAAACCGTTGTGGAGCGGTTTTGTGTGGCGAAGTGAA
>JAVVVP010000122.1:0-2954 GCA_036652575.1 Bacteroidaceae bacterium | reverse complement strand
GAATTCACCATGATCGTATCCATAGAAGCTATGGAGCCACCCTTTAATTGATTGTACAACACTGTAGGCATCGAAGTTCTCCCGTCTAAAAAATAATGCACGGTTGTTTTCAACTCGGGAATTTGTGGGATGTCAACACCGGTTTAGAAACTAAAGCTCTATCCGTTGCACAACTATCTGCATACGTAACATAAAGATCGTCTACTTCCTGAGAGCCTGCAGCCAAATGAAATAAACCAAGGGTTAGTAATAAAGCTAATTTTTTCATATTAATAGTCTGATTAAAATTGACACTTCAAAAATATGTATATTAAAAGCATTGCAAATATACATATTTATTTTGTCAAAGCACTATTATCGGACAATGTTTTCTGACAATCACCCAAAAGACCTATAAAAGACCTATAATGCGTCAACATGCATTATAGGTCTTTTTATGATGAATCAAAACACAGAGCGAAACAACGCCGGCTCCGCATCGTTGTGTATTACTTTTTCTTTTCTCCCAGCTTTCTACACAGTTTGCCACCCATCAGGCAGTAGATTCCCAGAGCGATAAAAGGGATACTCAGTATCTGCCCCATATTGATGAGCATCGTCGACTCAAAACCGACTTGTACCTCTTTAAAGTTTTCTACAAAAAATCGAAACACAAAAATACTGGTTAAACAAAAGCCAAAAAAGAATCCAGTTCCCACTCGCTGCTTATAATTACGATAAAGATATAAGCCTATCCAGAAAAACACAAAATAGGCAATAGCTTCGTACAGTTGTCCAGGATGACGCGCAATGGTCTCACCATTCTGAGCAAAGATAAAGCCCCAAGGTTTCTCCGTAGGCGTTCCCACAATTTCTGAGTTCATCAAGTTACCCAAGCGAATGAAACACGCGGTAATAGGCGTTACAATCGCAATGTTATCGAGCACACGCATCATGTTGATCTTCGTTTTTCGAACATAAAGCCATAGAGCAATGATCAATCCAAGCGTACCGCCATGGCTCGCCAAACCTTCATATCCTACGTATTGCCAACCATCAACCGTTTGGCGTATGGGCAAAAGAATCTCCAACGGATGCGCCAAGAAATACTCAGGCTGATAAAAGAAGCAATGCCCCAATCGGGCACCCGCTAAAATGCCTACAAAACAATAAACAAACAACGGTTCAAATTTATCTTCCCCTAGTTTTTGCTGCTTGTATAACCGAGCCGCAAAAAGGTAAGCAAGCAATAACCCGATGCACCAACATAGAGAATACCAGCGCACATGAAAGCCAAACAAGCTAAACGCCGTTAAATCAGGGTTCCAAAGTATTGTTAACATAGTGTTCTATTAAAAAATTCAGAAATACAAATTACACATTAAAGCGAAAGTGCATAATATCGCCATCCTGCACCACATATTCTTTACCTTCTACGCCCATCTTACCCGCCTCGCGCACCGCAGCCTCAGAACCGTATTGTATATAATCGGCATACTTTATCACTTCGGCACGGATAAAACCTTTTTCAAAATCGGTATGAATCACGCCAGCACATTGCGGAGCTTTCCAACCTCTGCGGAACGTCCAAGCGCGCACTTCTTGCACACCCGCCGTGAGATAGGTTTCGAGTTCGAGCATCTTATAAGCCGCCTTAATCAGTCGGTTGCAGCCACTCTCTTCGAGTCCAACATCCGCCAAAAACATCTGACGCTCCTCGTAGCTTTCAAGCTCTGCAATATCCGACTCCGTACGTGCTGCCACAATCAGTATGTCAGCACCCTCATCTTTCACCGCCTCCTGAACACGCGCGGTATAAGCATTGCCCGTAGCCGCTCCAGCTTCGTCAACATTACATACGTAGAGCACTGGTTTTGCCGTGAGCAAATAAATGCTCTTCGCCATAGCGATTGCCTCTTTCGATTCGAAGCTTACGGTACGCGCACTCTTGCCTTGCAACAAAGCTTCGCGAAAGGCATGGAGCACCTCGTATTCTAGTTTGGCATTTTTATCGCCACCCACTTGTGCTATTTTTTCCACTTTTTTGATGCGATTTTCCACCGTATCCAAGTCCTTCAATTGTAATTCGGTATCAATAATTTCCTTATCGCGGACAGGATCCACACTTCCATCCACGTGGACCACATTTCCATCGTCAAAGCAACGAAGCACATGAATAATCGCATCTGTTTCGCGAATATTACCAAGAAACTGATTGCCTAATCCCTCGCCCTTACTAGCCCCCTTCACAAGTCCTGCAATATCTACAATCTCCACTGTAGTAGGCACAATACGATTGGGATTTATCAGTTCAGCGAGTTTAGTCAATCTTTCATCGGGAACGGTGATGACACCCACGTTTGGTTCTATCGTACAGAAAGGGAAATTTGCTGCTTGTGCTTTCGCATTGCTCAAGCAATTAAAAAGAGTAGACTTACCCACATTTGGAAGTCCTACGATGCCACATTGTAAACTCATTCTTCTTTATTTTCTTTATTTAATGCTACAAAGATACGAGTTTTTTGGCATATAGATAACGAAACCTTCGCACCCGTTATAATTAATTCGTTTCGGGACTCCATCTTTAAAAGGAATCCTCTCCACGCGTTTCCCTCTACCGTTGTCATCACTCTCTTTCGAAGTTGGACTTTTAGAAGAGTTACTGCCGTTGTTGTTTTGATCTTCATCCTCAAAATCATGGCCTTATTCAATCAACTTTTCAAAATGTTGCAAACGGTAAAAATTCTTTTGTCGCTCCTTTTCGGTGCGTACCAACTTCTGCTGGGCTATAAAAGACCACCCTTTGCCACATTCCAATAAGAAACGTTGCAGGTTTCCGATAATAACCGACTCCAAATCCGATTCCGTAAAATCGCTATTGGGCGACAATCCGATAAATTCGGCCACGGTGGGTTTTTTGATAAAGGTAACTTCTATTAATCCATAAATTCGAGTATGAGCTGTTCCTCATGATA
>JAVVVP010000121.1:0-3088 GCA_036652575.1 Bacteroidaceae bacterium | reverse complement strand
ATAATTGCAGTTATTCTAAAAAGACAGGTGGATAAGGGAAAGAGTTATCTGAATCCATCCACCTGCATTTTAACATCATAACAGAATAAAGAAGATGCGTAAAATATTAAGTATTATGTTGCTACTATTCGTGGTGCATTTATATGGTCAGAACAGAGACTCCATATATATCAGTCAATACGTAAAAAACTCATTTACGATGTATGGTGTAAGTGATGCTTTAATCACTATAATGGATACGACAGGAAACATTATTGACACGGTGCGCACGACACAAGCAAGTGGTAGTCATGAAGCGCGTGCATGGTCATTCACCGTACCGCGCAAGCCATCAACGTTTCGCATACGTGCCGAACATCCCAACTATGAGACAAGCGAAACGGTAGTAGTGATGAAACATCCAGCTCGTCTTAACTCTTTCCGCTTTCCAGACATCATGATGAAAATCAAGACCAAGAGCGACAACGTAGTAAAACTAGGAGAAGCAAGAGTGAAAAGCACAAGAGTGCAACTATACTATAGAGGAGACACAATCGTGGTTGACGCTAAGGCTTTTAAACTCCCCGAAGGCTCGATGCTCGATGCTTTGGTGAAAAGCGTTCCAGGTTGTGAGATGAAAGACAACGGAGAGATTTATATGAATGGGAAGAAGGTGGATTATCTTACACTCAACGGCAAAGACTTTTTCAAAGGCAACAATAAGATGATGCTAGACAACCTGCCTTACTATACTGTGGATAAACTTCAATTCTACGACCAACAAAGCGAGCGCAGCTATATGATAGGCAAGGATGTAGAGAATTCAGACTATGTGATGAACGTCAAATTGAAACGAGAATATAGTCTTGGATATATGGCTAACGCAGATATAGCTGGAGGAACTCATGACCAATGGCTGGCACGAGTGTTTGGACTTCGCTTTACAGACAATTCCCGTCTTGCCTTCTTTGGTAATGCAAACAACGTTAGCGAGAACAGCAATCCGAGCAGTAGTGGTAAATGGAGCACGGCGAAAGCACCGTCTGGCGACAATAAGATATACAACCTAGGAAGCGAACTCTCGATAGACGACAAGCACGGAAGATTCAAGGAAACAGCCAACGCTACGCTAAACTGGCAGAGAAATTCAGACGAAACACGTACTACCTACGAGTCTTTCTTGCAACAAAATACGGCTTACAACATAGCGGGGCAAAACAGCCTATTGAAGACTTTCTCGATAAACATGAACAACAATCTATTGCTGAAACAAATAGGACTGAAGTCGGACACTCGTCTCAAATATGACAAGCGCACTGCTACGTCGTGGACACGGACTGGGCAATTTTCATCTTCACCTGCAACTTTCGGAAACACCTTGAAGATTCTCGACAGCATCTTTTCATCTACCATCAGCAGCCAGTTACTCTCAATACTTGTAAACCGTACAAGCGATTCCTCCTCCTCCCATACCAAAGGCTGGAACATCAGCCAAGACTTCTCATACCATAAGTCTTTGCCTTGGGGCGACGACCTTTTCTTCAATGCAAGCGGCAAATGGGCTGAGACCAAGACAAACGCGCTGAGCGACTATCTGCTCTACACTCCAGCCAGTCCGCAAGAGAATGAGAGGCAAGAGCGAGACAACCGCAACACAAACCGTAACTACGAATTGCGCTTGGGGGCAAGTTATTCTATTCATCTTTTCAACCAATGGCATATCACGCTCAACGAGGCGTATCGTCAACAAGGCGAGAAGATACGCAGCAACCTATACCGTCTTGATTGGGGTGAGGATGGCTCAGAAGTGGAGACGTTGCCCTCTGTCATTGAACGCGCACGCCTTCAGGATTGGAACAATAGCTGGCGCAGCAAAAACATTTATCACGCCAACGAATTTTCTTTAATACTCCATTCACACAAAAGGGATACCGAGAGAGGACGATTTACATCGTTCACAGCCACTCTTCCTGCCTATTACACTTGGGCAACGGAAGAATATAGCAGAGGACTAAAAAGCACAGATGCAAGCGACCACCGTTGGCTATTTCAGCCCAATATAGACCTGGAGCACAACACTCGTAGTTGGCGCGACACTTACGCTTTCAATTACAATTTAATGATGCGCTCACCCGACCTCACCCAAAAAGTCGATTTTACAGACAACTCTAACCCACTTGCTGTACTACAAGGAAATCCCAATCTACGACCAAGCCACACACATAATTTGTCTCTAACTTTTCATACTCGTTTCGGTACACATGCACAGTTTCTAATGCTGCGCACCAACGGAGCCATTATGCGCAATCTAGTAGCCCAAAGCGTTAGCTATAATCAGATGTCGGGTGTCTATACATACAAGCCAACCAACATAAATGGTAACTGGAACTGGGCAACAGGACTTACATACCGACGAGCATTGACCGAGAATCGGCGTTTGAATATTGAAAGCAATACAAACTTTGACTACTACCGCAATGTGGATATGAAAACAGACATTGAAAGCAATTTGAGCCAACGGAGCGTAGTGGATAGATACACTACGAGAGAGAATATCAAAGTGGAATACAAACATGGACGGTGGCAAGCTGCCATTTCAGGAAGTATAGACTGGAACAACATTCGTCCGCATTACGACAACAATGCGGACATCGACAGTAAGGACTACAGTTATGGAATAACCGTAAACTGCGAACTGCCTTTGAAGTTTCGCCTCAACACAGACCTGAAGATGTATAGTCGCCGAGGTTATTCCGCTGGCGACCTCAACACAGACAATCTACTATGGAATGCGCAGCTCGAACGTAGCCTCTGTAAGGGAAAGCTTACAATGGCACTGAAAGCATTCGACCTCCTTCACCAGATTTCTCAAACTCACGTAACTGTCAACGCTCAAGGACGTACAGAAACGTGGCAGATGGCATTGCCCAATTACGTTATGCTGCACTTGGTGTATCACTGGAACAAAAGCCCAAAGAAACGATGAAGGTATTAAAACGTGTTCCACATTACGAGTAGCATTTGTCCTATTACATTGTGGAAAATCTAAAGGTGTTTGAGCAGAAAAGCATACGCAGTCAAGCACTAGGGCATCAGGGACGAGAAACAA
>JAVVVP010000120.1:0-3100 GCA_036652575.1 Bacteroidaceae bacterium | reverse complement strand
GAGGCTTGCCCGAAGCAATCCAGCGGTGTGTCCATCCTTTTTTTGTTTCTCGTCCCTGATGCCCTAGTGCTTGACTGCGTATGCTTTTCTGCTCAAACACCTTTAGATTTTCCACAATGTAATAGGACAAATGCTACTCGTAATGTGGAACACGTTTTAATACCTTCATCGTTTCTTCGGATTCTTGTTCCAGTGATACACCAAGTGCAGCATTACGTAATTGGGCAGAGAGCGATACCACGTCTCGGTACGTCCTTGAGCGTTTACTTCGTATTGAGTAGAGGAAAGTTGGTGCAGGAGATCGAACGCTTCGATGCGCGCTATCAGTTTACCTTTCATAAATGGTTGACTGAGCGAGGCGTTGAGCACGAAGTCGTCCGTATTCAGTGACGCGCTTCCGTAGCCTCTGCGCGAATACATCTTCCCATCTATCGAAACTGTTGTTTTTATCGTCGGGATAGTATAGCGTGTTGTTATACCATAATGGTAGTCGAAGGCATTGAGTGTATTGAGGTTTGTCATTTTTCCCTCGGAGTGACGGAGGCGTATATCACCTGTTGCGCGAATACTAACTGAATTCTTTTGGTATTGCAACCATATTGCGTCATGAAGAGTTGTGGTATTTACAGCATTTGGTGCGCTCTCTGTCATTCCCTCCAACATAACATGGTCTACAGAATGGTTGTAATCTGCATCCAGCGTTGTCTGCCACGACCACTTTTGCTTCTTGTCGATAAAGCGAGTGAAATCGTACTGTACTGAAATATCATACGCGCCACTCACATTCTTTGGTTGATAAACATACTGCGAATTAGCAATATTGTAAATCACAGATTGTGCCACTTGTCGGTGGTGGTAGTTTAAAGTTCCTTTAATATGGTAAACTTGCCCCTTGTATTTGCTTTCCCAATCAGAATAGCCTAGATTAAAGCTCGTCGTTGACATTCCTTTTAGTTGAGGATTTCCAAGTTTTATTGTTTGTGGTTTAGAATCATCACGATAGTCAATCAAATCGAACATGGAGGGAGAGCTTTGCTCATACATCAACTTGAGTTGCAACTGTTCGCCCTCCTTCTTCGTAGGAAGAATCTTGAAGCTAAACGACGGCACAAAGTCGTAATTTGTACGCTTCTTGTCCTGCGTTTCATTGTTGCGCGTGTATCGCAAACGCTCCGAACGGATAATATTAGAAAAACGAACGTCCCAATAAAGATACTCTAACTTCATGTGTTGTCCTGTAATGTATTTTCTCCATTTCAAAACGAAAATCGGAGCATTGCTGTATTTCCAGTAATCACTCTTATATGAATTTCTCGAATCAGTAATATCTTTAAGCGCATCTAATTGCGAACTAAGCAAGAGGGTGTCAGGATGATAAAGATTATCACGATTATATGTGTAAGCTATTTCTTGACGATCTTGAATCTCAAGACTTAGCTTATTACTCATTTTCCGATACCATATAAAATGAACGTTGCCGTTGGTTTCTCGTTTTACGAAATCGTTTGCGTTGTATTGGGTATTATTCGATGGCGAAACAAACTGCTCGGTAACATACTTACTTGCATACTCATTTTTATCTTCGCTATGATTAAAGCCATAGAATAGAACAACGTTACGTAGGAAATTGTCGATTCGCGGCGATACGAAACCTCCCAAATTAATACGATATGAATGCCCTTCGTTATAAAGATTACTTTTTAGGCGTGTCGTAAGTTCGTCAATAAAATCCTCTGATATAGCAGAACTGTTGCCATCGTACTTTTTGTATTCAAAGTCCATTCCGAAGTCGGTATATATTTTATTAGGAATTGTGAGTTTAAACGAATTCTTTGCAAACAGACGAGTTTCATGAGATATATTTTGAGAACGATGATTAGAATATGGTGAACAACCAGTCAGAAACAGTTCACGATGTTGGCGTGTCTCGCTTTCGTTCTTAGAAGTCATAAAGTCAATCATAAGGTTCTCCTTTACGTTGCCGTTTTTTGACTGATAGTCCATCTCTCCCGCTATGCTCTTTGTGGTTAATAGCGAACGGGGCATATTTTCTGGTTTCCATTGTCCAGTCTCCTCAATATGTCGTTTTTCATTTACGTTGTTTGCATTTGTCAGAAGAGTGAAGCGATAGCGGTCGGTGAATCCGAGAAGAAAAGCGCGGCCAAGCCATCGCTCTTTCGTTCCTCCCGAGGCTTCCACATTACCAATATGCCCATTGCGATACTCTTCTTTGAGATTTACGTCCATTACATATTTTCGTTCTTCCACATTGTAGCCAAGAGCACGATTGCGGTCGGTTTCTTTTTCATAGACCTTTACATTCTTCACCGTGTAGTAAGGCAAATTTTCGAGCAACACGTCTTTTTTCCCACTCATAAAAGAGCGTGAACCCAGAAGCAGTTCCTCCACTTTGCGTCCGTTGACGAATATCTCACCGTCATCGTTCATTGTGACACCTGGCATCTGACGAATCAAGTCATCGAGCATAGAGCCTTCGGGCATCTTAAATGCAGTAGCATCATAGACCAAAGTATCACCTTTATTATACATCTTGAGTCGTGTTGCTGTTACCTTAGCCTCTCTTAACGATTTTTCTTGTATTCGACGAAGTTCTAAGGGGTCTAACCCCCAAGCATCATCAATATTAGCATCACTACTGAAAGTTTGCCATGCGTCTTCATAGCCATCTAGCGAAGCACGAAGTAAGTATTTGCATGTCTTCTTGGGGAGTTTAATACAGAAGTTGGCACTTCCCCACCGCTCTCCCTCTCTCTTGCTCAGATTTATTTTAAGAGAATCTTGCACAATAAGACTATCTGTTGTAAGCAATGTCACACGTGCGTTGACAAGTGGAACTTTCAAAAAACCATCACGCACAGAACCAATATAAAGCTGTTGTGCAAAGCAGAATGAACTAACGAACGATAATAAAAAAAGTATAATGTGTGATTTCATATTCATTTAATATTTTATTTAAAATTAGGAACAAGTCTGCCACATAGAAATTTCATCATTTCTTTTTTTAGAAAAAAAAAACGAACGATCTCTTTGTGGTTTTCGGCATAAAGGTACATCGTAAGAACTAGCCCCATCTTACCAT
>JAVVVP010000119.1:0-3146 GCA_036652575.1 Bacteroidaceae bacterium | reverse complement strand
GTTGGGGCAGAACGGTTGACAGAGGAAGCGCTCGCGCCTCTTGTTTTTTGAACGCCGCCACGCTCCTTCTTTGCTTTCCCCAAACAAGAGCACCGAGGAGGGCTGCCACGAAATGGAAAAGCAGCGTTACTAGAGTCGCTATTTAACTAGAATCACGAGGTAACGACTAACGCTCCAAAACTGTGTGGGGTTAGAAATACGCAACGTGTATTGTCCATTGGAGTCTTTGTCCAAAGAATAAGATCCCGCAGGATGAGACGTTAGGAGTTTGGCGCTTTTAGAATAGAGTTTAACGATTTTATCCACGCGAATATCGACTTTGGTAAAGTAATCCTTATTGAACGTGCCGCTTTTGAGCACGTTACCACTTTGCACGATTTTTTGATCTTTCAGTTCTTTCTTTGTACCAAACACATACCACGCGGTATTGAGTTCCTTATCTTGCGCTTCAACGGTTTTCTTTTTCTCCTCGTTCTCCGAGGTCAAGTTGTTGACATTGGTATTAAGGGTTGTAATCTTTTCGTCTTGCTGTGCGAGAAGCAGGTTTTTTGTTTCAAGCTGTGCCTGAAGTTCACTGATTTTCGTAGCTTTTGCCTCTAATTCTTGGCTCAAATTATCAATGGTTTCTTGCAGTTTTGTGGTATTAAACGAGCTACCCTTTAATTGTTGTCGCAGACGCGTAATCATTTCGCGATTGAGCTGCATGGTACGACGAATGAAGTCGATGTTCTCCTTCACTTGTGTTTTGGAAGCCTTTTCTGGATCTGCACTTTCAAGGGTGATGCGCCCCTCCGCCTCACCAATTTCGTTGAGCCCATTGCGGATGTCGTTGAACGTGCCCATAATGTCGTTCAGCTCTGCATCTTTTTGATTGATAACTTGCACTAAAGAATCATAATCAGAACGCGGTGGAGCTTCGTTCTTGGTGGCTTTATTATCACATGCAGCAAGCAACAACGCACAAGCTGCAACTAGAATTATTTTTTTCATTCTTGTATTGTTTATAAGTTATTCTAAGTCCTTCTTTTTACGTTCTTTGTTTTCTTTTCCAGCCAGTACAATCACGATCTCTCCTCGAGGCGCTTCGAGCGTGAAATGAGCCACCACTTCGTCAAGCGTTCCACGCACACTTTCCTCATAGAGCTTCGAAATCTCACGACACACCGAGACTTGACGCTCTGCACCATACGCCTCAGCAAACTGTGTCAGTGTTTTTAGTAACCGAAAGGGCGATTCATAAAATAACATGGTGCGGGATTCGTCTTTCAGGCTTTCTATTTTTGTGGCGCGCCCTTTTTTCTGTGGCAAGAAGCCCTCAAAACAGAACCTTTCGCACGGTAAGCCAGAACTCACCAGGGCGGGAACAAAAGCGGTGGCGCCAGGCAAACACTGTACCTCTACCCCCTCTTTAATACACGCGCGAACCAGCAAAAAACCAGGATCCGAAATGGCTGGCGTACCTGCATCGGAAATAAGCGCAATCGTTTCGCCCGCAAGCAATCGATTCACAACGCCCTCGACCGCTCGATGCTCGTTAAACTTATGATGAGACTGCAAGGCGTTTTTTATATCAAAATGCTTCAACAAGATGCCCGATGTACGCGTATCTTCTGCAAGGATTAGATCCGCTTCTTTCAGGATTCGTATCGCACGAAGTGTCATATCTTCTAAATTGCCCACTGGAGTCGGCACTATATATAGTATTCCCATTGTGCAAATGTAGAAAGAAAGTGATGATGTAAAGAATAAAAATAGTTAATCTTTTCCATTTGCACGAATAGAATGCTATTTTTGCAACGTCATACGCTTTGTAGGACAAGAAAAGTAAACGAAAAACAGATGTTAGATAAAAAAATCACGTTTGACAGTTTTGTTAGAAGTAGCGTAACCGTGGTAGCTTTTGCTCTTATCATTTATGCGCTCAATTATATGAGTAGTGTTCTTATCCCGTTCTTTATCGCTTGGATCATCGCTTATATGATCAATCCCCTTGTTGAATTTTTTCAATATAAGCTACGCTTTAAGAGCCGAGTACTCTGTATTCTCATCACGTTGCTACTGATCGTTGGAATCATCACGGGTCTCATTCTGCTGAGCATTCCACGCATTGTGGAAGACAGTTTGCATTTAAAGAACATCGCGATGCAGTTTCTTCAGCATGGCACCAACAACAGTTCTATTCCTCAAGACATTGAGCGCTTTATCCACAACAATATGGAAGGCGTACGCTTCGACCACATTTTGAAGCAAGAAGACGTGATCGAAGCGATCAAGAGCACGCTCCCCAAAATATGGAGCTTGTTTTATCGCACCGCCGACGTGATGTTTAGTCTCTTGTCATCGCTCATCACGCTGCTCTACCTATTCTTTATTCTCAAAGACTACGATCGGCTTAGTAAAGATTGGATCAACTATATTCCCAAGAAGCACCGTCCTTTTGCATCCGCCCTCATTGGAGACGTTGAACACGGAATGAACAGTTATTTCCGCGGGCAAGCACTTGTGGCGCTCTGTGTCGGCATTTTGTTTTCCATTGGTTTTCTGATTATTGGTTTTCCAATGGCGATTGGATTGGGGTTATTTATTGGTTTTTTAAACCTCGTACCTTATTTACAACTCATTGGATTTGTGCCGACTATTTTTCTGGCGCTGCTGAAAGCGGCAGACACGGGTCAAAACTTTTGGGGCATACTGGCGTGTGCGGTCGGTGTGTTTTGTGTGGTGCAACTGATTCAAGACTTACTACTCACTCCGAAGATAATGGGTAAAATTATGGGATTGTCGCCTGCTGCGATTTTATTATCGCTTTCGATTTGGGGTTATTTGCTTGGCATCATCGGGCTCATCATTGCGTTGCCTCTCACCACTTTAATTATGTCGTATTACCATCGATATGTCATAAAAGAGAAGGATCCGCTCCTCGGGAAATAGGGTCTTCCGCTATTATTTTCACTTTTTTGCAAAAAAAACGGTGCAGAATTTTGTCTGTTTCGCAGAAACTTGTATCTTTGCACTCGCTTAACAGCAATAAGGTTTGATTCGCTAGCTCAGTTGGTAGAGCACAACACTTTTAATGTTGGGGTCTTGGGTTCGAACCCCAAGCGGATCACTAAAAAAAGAGATGATAAAGTTCTGATTTACAGATA
>JAVVVP010000118.1:0-3157 GCA_036652575.1 Bacteroidaceae bacterium | reverse complement strand
CAATTTACCTGGGAAAAACAGAAAAGAAGACCAATAAAGCAATTGCTCAGCAAATTCTACAGTGATTTAGGGAAAATATCGCCAGTCCGAGCAACAGCCAAAGTGCCCTCCCCACGCCTCGAAGCGTCTGTTCTTCTACTTATTTCAAGAGGAAAGACACATGGCCATACGAATCGTGAAGACCATCACTTTTCACCGTTGCCCGCAACACGCAGGAGTTGTTTCCCGTAGCCTCACGGGGCACATCGAGCCGATAAACGTTTGCACGATGATGCGTGCCAGTTTCTCCGTCGTGCTCATCGTGGCAAACGACTTTGCCATCCATCACTAGCGTCACGGTTTTTATCATCAATTTATTCGCACCACGCACATAATCAAAGCGCACACCTTTCGCTTTTGCCACTTGGTCTACCGAAACGCTCCATTCTATCGTTTTCCAATCGTTCGTCACCTCAGCTGCGGCCCAACTACCTATTTTTTCACCTGCTACATCTTGAATCAATGCGGACGATATAGGCTTTGCCTTTTCGATCCATCGAACACAAGCCTCCACGGGGTCCGCATAAGGCTGTACCGCAGAAAGCCCCGTTTCTTCTTCTACCCATTTACGTTCCCACGCCACAAAATCGAACTTCTTTCCCGTGCGCTTTGCTTCAAAGTAATGCAACCAGCGAGGCACGTAATAATCGCGAATCAGTCCCGACCAAAGGCGAGCAGAATAATCCTCCACAGGTGGTCCCCATATCGTAACCAAGCGGCGGGCGTTGCGTTCGTAGTAGCGCTTTAAAGCAGGAGTCGCGCCATGCCCTTTTGCAAAGTCTAGCCATCGCGCCAATTGCAACGTGGGATGCTGAACGAGGACGCGGTCTATGCCAAGTGCTAGTTCTACAAAGGTTTTTTGCAAAGCGGCGGCCTTCGTTGTATCGTTCTCCGTAGAGGCTTTTTCGATGGCTTGTAGCAGAATTTCCATTTTCCCTCCCACATAATGCGCTGTCATTTCTGTTAAATCGAGGACATAAAGAGGGGATTGCTTCAACCTTCTGGCCCCACTCGCCAGGGCTTCTACACCTTTGTAAAAAGAGTCGTTGGCGTTGATACTACCTTTTTGCACCAAACCTGGACGAAACTGCCAATTGTAACGCGGATGATCGGTGAACGAACCATAGACCGACGTTAACAACCCAGCCCAATAAGCATTCAGTTCCGCAGGCATTTGTCCATAGCGGCAAAGGGTGTATTGCTCAAGCCATGGAGTTAGGGGGATGCTATCGGAAGTCCATCCGCCATCACAAATCAATTCATAAATCACTTCGTTGTTTTCGATGCCTTCGGGAGCCATACCGTAGCCCACCAACCGTCCTTTGTGGGGCGAATGCAAAGCGGCCAATCGTCCGTTAGCATAAAATTCCAAATCGCCCGTTAGCCCTGTCTTTCCGCCCATATTGGGTATCACACTGTACACCCATTCTTTGTGGTAGAACCCTTTGTAGAGGTCCCAGTTCGACCCATTGCGCCAGAATCGATAGTTATAATCCACAGCCAAATCGAGCAAGAGCATCTTGTCGTCGGGCACGTGGCTCACCAACGCTTGTAAGGTTTTATAATCCCATATATTGCGCTGATACCCAAACATCCATCCCTGCATCACCCACACGGCATCAGGACTTCCCGCTTGAATGGAGGCATACACCGCTTTGCCATAATTCGAAAGCAACGAATAGCGTGCGGGCGTATCTTTCGGTGGAAACGGAATTTCCATCTCGTTGAAACTATCCACCAGATAGTATTTATTCTTTCCAAACTCTTTTTCCCATTCTTCGATAAAGAGTTGTCCTATTTTTTTGAAAAGAGGTTGGTCGGGCGAGAGCATCCAATTATGAAACGCACCTCCCCATGCCGTTTCTATCAACTTTATTTCAGGGTAAATACGCCCTAGACTTTGGGGTACAAAACCAGCGAAACCAGGGCAAATGGGTTTCATTCCCAATGATTTCATACGGTGCAATATCTTATGCTGTAAGTCTATTTGATCCTGATGCCATTCCTGCGGCAAAGGTCCGTCTATCCCACTGATATTACCCATACGCATCCACGGAAAATGTGCTGGTCCCACAAAGTAAGCCGAAATTTCAGCGTCCGACAAACCCAATTTGCGCCACACACGCGCCGTTATCGCTTCGTTGGCCACTAGTGCCAAAGGCATATCCTGACCGTGCAAGGCCATCCAGTCTATTTCCGTTTCCCATCGTGCCCAGTCCCAATAAGGCATGGTGTAGCCGTAGGTTACTACGTTAAAATTATAATGATGTTGAAAGGGTGACACCACCTCGCGCGCAGGTTGATTTTTCAACCTTGACGGCCACGCCACCCGCTTACCCGACCAAGAGCAAATGCCTGCATTTTGACCTTTCACATAGTCATAAAATCCGCGACACAGCGCAACACCGCTGCTCCCTTGTATCTTTAGTCGTCCGTTTTTGACGGTATACACAAACTTATCACAACCCTTTTGTTTTTTCAAGGATAGCGACAAATCGACGGGTACGTCCTTTCCCACAAAGCGTTGTATCACTTGATGGCTTTCATAGAGTGCCTCTTGAGTACGTTGTGCGAACAACGACAAAGGCAAAAGTAGACTGATCAAAAACGGGAGTTTCATGGGTTCATTTTTTTCTTATCGTAAATAAAAGATCTCATATCCATTCTGTACTTCAAGTGTTTTCATCTAGTGTGTCTGATGGAAGTTACCTCAAGCTTGTAGACCTCAGACGACGTTGCAAATTTAGTTAATATATCTCATAGTTTCGCGATAGAACGCTTTTTTATTTTTGGTGTACTTTCAGACGAGAAAGCGTGCTCTTCTGATGGATTTTGATAGGCACGCAATCGACGAACACCGCTGGAGATGACTCTTTCTAGTCAATTCCGCATTGGAGTACGAACACCTTCAACCATACAGCTAATACGGGCTTTGGGGTAGTGCGGTCCAGAAATCGAGTCGAAGACATCACTTATCTGTTCTTGAGTAAGACCTTTGGTAGAAAGAACCCCCTGCAAGACGATCGCATTCTTCCTCTTGCTCGCACAGAATGGCAAGTAGTGGGGCATCTCGTTCGTATTCATCCTTTTATGGTGTTCCGTCTTTGCGAGGGCTTGC
>JAVVVP010000117.1:0-3168 GCA_036652575.1 Bacteroidaceae bacterium | reverse complement strand
AGTCGTCAATCTTGTCTGAGCAGCTACTAAAAGTAATACTCGACAAACACAAGAAAATGATAAGCTTTGTCTTAAAAGCTCTGCAAAAATTCTTTCTCATATGGTATGATACATTTAGATTGTTTTATTCGTAGTTCTTTAAAAATACCTTTATTGCATTTATAGGGACAAAAGTATCGCTTTTTTTTATTATAGGCGAATTTGAGCACACTTTTTTTAAGGGGTTTTTATTGAATTTCTGCAACTGTGATTCCTGCACCCCCAAACTGGATATGCTCATCGTAGAAGGCGGTTATATTTGGAACGGTATGAAGGTATTCGCGAAGGAGTGTTCTCAGAATTCCCGAACCTGTTCCATGCAAAATTCTCACTTTTGATACGCCCAATAGAATGGCATCATCTATAAAATATTTCACAGCATGAATGGCTTCCTCACCTCTCATTCCGCGTACATCAATCTCTGGCTTAAACTGTAGTTTTTTTTCATAGATATTATCTCGTGTACTTTTACTGATATAGGACGAAATTGCGGTTGCGTCTTGCTCAGGTTTATGAGCGTGTACTAATTTGTTCTCTTTTATTTGGGCGCGCATCATACCAAAGATGACAAGGGCATTTTGTCCATCGGTTTCTTGTAGTTTACCCACGGTTGTTTGTCCTTTTATGCGTACATAATCACCTACTTTAAAGTGTTGTTCTTGTAGGGGCGTGTGGATATCTTTGGTGTTTGTCTCTTGTGTATTTTTTGTTGTACCCTGTTTTTTTCGCTCTTCTTTGCGTAGCTTTCGTTGTTTGAGTTGTTCTATTTTATGCGCAATACGATCTTCTTTGCTTTTAGCATCCATCTGTTCTATTTCGTTGCGGAAATGGTCGAGTTCTTGTCGCACTACGCGTGTTCTCGTCTTTTCAGCTTGTGCTTCTTTTATGTTTTTGATGGTACTTTCTATCTTTGCATTACTTTCAGACAATAAATTGATTGCTTCGTTCTTTGCTTTTTGTATCAGTTCTTTTCGTTGCTTTTGTAATTCATTGATGTCTGTTTCATAGCGAGCAATGGTTTGTTCTAATTGTTTTTCTCGCTTATGAATGTTTTGTCGTTTATTTTCCCAATAGCATTTATCCCGCACAATATCTTGCAAATATTTATCACTTTGAATATAATCGGAGCCGACCAGTGTAGAAGCCTCGGCAATCACATCGTCTGGAATACCAATCTTGCGCGCTATCTCTATGGCAAAAGAGCTACCTGGATTTCCTATTTGCAATTGAAAGAGGGCTTGCATTTGATGGCGATCATAGAGCATCGCTCCGTTTACAATACCTTCGTGTCCATCTGCGAAATGTTTTAGGTTTTGATAATGAGTGGTAATAACACCATACGTGTTGTGGTTGATAAAGCGTTGAAGAATGGCTTCCGCCATAGCTCCACCAATTTGAGGCTCTGTTCCTCCGCCAAATTCATCAATGAGAAGCAAACTCTTGTCGGAGCAATGTTTCATCATATTTTTCATATTGAGTAGGTGGCTCGAATAGGTACTTAAATCATCTTCAAGGCTTTGTTCATCTCCAATATCGAGAAAGAGGCTATTAAAGACACCCGTCTTTGAATTTTCGCGTAGAGGAATGGAAATGCCGCATTGCAACATATATTGTAAAAGCCCCACCGTTTTAAGACACACCGACTTGCCGCCCGCATTCGGTCCCGAGATAAGGACAATACGCTGCGTTGTATCGAGTGTGATGTCGAGAGGAATCATTGTTTTTCCATGCTTTTGGAGGGAAGACTGAAGTAAGGGATGGATGGCTTGTGCCCAATCGACAAGGGGGCGATCTTCAATGAGAGGCTCAATGCTTTTGGTTTTAATAGCCCAGGAGGCTTTTGCGCGTATACAGTCTATTTTCCCCAAGAAAAGGTAGGCAGGGATCATCTGTTCCACATGTGGGCGTACAAAGTCTGTTATTTCTTTTAGGATTCGTATAATTTCTCTTTTCTCTGCGCCCTCTAATTCTCGAATACGATTATTGGCTTCGACCACTTCGGCAGGTTCAATAAAAACCGTTTTACCGGTGGCCGATTCATCATGAATAATACCTTTTATTTTGCGTTTAAGGGCAGGTGCAACGGGTATAACCAATCTACCATCGCGTAAGGTAGGTGCAATATCTTTGTCTATATATCCCTCTTTTTGCGCTGTACGAATAATTTTGTTTAAGTTGATCGAAATACCTCTTATGGTAGAGGTCATCTCTTGACGTATGCGTGCTAATTCGGACGATGCGTTATCTTTAATTTTACCAAAATGGTTGAGGACTTGGTTTATTTTATTGATGATGGGTGTAAATGCGATGGTATCTTTTGTGAGTCGGGCCAAGGCTGGATAGAGGGGTACGAAATCCTCATTTTCGTCTGTATCGGAACCGCGTTGTACGAAACGGGTAATATCGGTGATTGTGGAGAGAGAGCGCATCAAATGAAACAATTCGAGTTCTTCCATATAGGTACCTTCTAATCGAATATGGAAGAGGCTCGGGCGTACATCAAAGAAATTTTCAGAAGGGAAGTCGTCCGATTCTTCTAAGATGGAACGAAATTCGCGAATCAGCTGAAGTTCTTCTTGTATAGGTTCTGCCTTATCCAGGAAGTGGATGAGGTCAATTTGTTCTGTGCCTAGTGACGAAAGGCAGCGTCCTTTAAGTTGTGTTCGAATTTCATCAAATCCTATTTTTTTTTCAAAGTTTTCGGGGTATATCATTCTTTTATTTTCTATGTGAATCAGTTCTCTTTTCTCTCAACGAAGCGAGTGGAGGGATAAAAAGGCTTTTTAAGACAGTACAAAAGTACAAAAAACGCCCATCGATGCAAAAAAGGAGTGAAAATATTTGTGTCTTTCGTTGGAAAGTGATACTTTTGCATCGCTTTAACAGAGGAAACTCTATTTGAAGTTCCTCTTGTAGAGACAAAGGAAGACCAGGAGAGATGGTAGAGTGGTCGATTACAGTAGTCTTGAAAACTACCGTACCGCAAGGTACCGGGGGTTCGAATCCCTCTCTCTCCGCAATAAACATTGATTATCAATGTTTTACAAATAAAGCACCCAAAAAGGAACCCATTTTTAGCCTTTTCGGGTGCTTTTTCTATTACGGCGGGCTCCCAACAAGCTGGTAATT
>JAVVVP010000116.1:0-3209 GCA_036652575.1 Bacteroidaceae bacterium | reverse complement strand
TTTGCGAGGGCTTGCCCGAAGCAATCCAGCGGTGTGTCCATCCTTTTGTTGTGTCCCGTCCCTGATGCCCTAGTGCTTGACTGCGTATGCTTTTCTGCTCAAACACCTTTAGATTTTCCACAATGTAATAGGACAAATGCTACTCGTAATGTGGAACACGTTTTAATACCTTCATCGTTTCTTCGGATTCTTGTTCCAGTGATACACCAAGTGCAGCATTACGTAATTGGGCAGAGAGCGATACCACGTCTCGGTACGTCCTTGAGCGTTTACTTCGTATTGAGTAGAGGAAAGTTGGTGCAGGAGATCGAACGCTTCGATGCGCGCTATCAGTTTACCTTTCATAAATGGTTGACTGAGCGAGGCGTTGAGCACGAAGTCGTCCGTATTCAGTGACGCGCTGCCGTAGCCTCGGCGCGAGTACATATTGCCATCTATTGAAACAGTCGTTTTCAGTACGGGGATGGTGTAGCGGGCAGACAATCCATAGCGGAAGTCTGTAGCATTGAGTGTTTCAAAATCCTGCATCTTTCCTTCGCTGTGTCGCCAACTTATATCACCTGTAGCACGAACGCTGAGTGCTTTCTTATTATATTGTATATATGCTCCATCGTGTAAGGTTAAGGTATTCACTGAGTTGACACAGCTCTCGGTTTCGCCTGCAAGAATGGTGTGGTCTACGGAATGGTTGTAGCTTGCGTCTGCATTCATCTGCCAAGTCCAAAAACGTCGCTCGTCGATGTTGGAAGAAATGTCGAACTTCGACGTGAGATAATAAGCTCCGCTTACGTTCATCGGCTTGTAAGTATACACACCCGTAAGCGGGTTGTAGGCTACCGACTGCGCCACATCGCGGTGGCGGTAGTTGAACGCTGTAGCGATATGCCACAGACTAGAATTTTTTCCAAATTTCTGGGTGTAGTCGGCATTCACGCTTGTCGTAGACGTGCCTTTCAAATCAGGATTTCCCTCCTTAACCACAAGCGGATTGCGATCATCGCGGTAGGCTATCTGATTCAACATTTCCACAGGTTCGCATCTGTAGTCGGCACTGAGTTTGAAATCGTGCTTGGCATCGGGTGTTATGTAGCGATAAGAAGCATTAGGCAACAAGTACACCCACGTTTTGTGCATCAACGTGTCTATAATCCCTCGTTGGTAATCAAGCGAATGATGGAGTACAGGCACATCAAACCCAACTTCCCAACGAGTGTACGAAACACTTCCATTAGTTCCAGGTTTGTTCAATGAAAGACTAACTGTGTTGCCCCACTTACGTTGATAACTATCATAAGAATTTGAACGGTCAAAAATAGCATTCAGCATATCAAGTTGCGAGGTAAGCAACAAGGTGTCGGGATGATAAAGGTAGTCGTGGCTTTTACTATCGGAGTAGTGCACTTTTTCGGAAACAATAAAGTCTAATTTCATAGACGAAAAGGAATGCTTCCATAAATTGCTCAAAGATACGTCCGTCGATTTACTATACACATCGCTTGCGTTGTGGCGGACATCATTGGTCTGAGTAAAAGCCTGCCAAGTGTCGTAACGATTGGAAAGCCACGACTGATTATCGCTGTGCATGAAAAGGAAAATATAGTTTGTGTACCATCGTTTTAGATTGAAAGCTCCCACCGCTTGCTGAAAAAAAGACCATGTCCGCCCTTCACTTAAACCATCGGTTCGCATGGAAGCTGTAAGACTGTCATTCCATTGTTGGAATTGCGATAAACTCAAGGCATTACGTTTTTCATAATTGAAATGGGTGATAAAGTGTAGAAAGGAGGGTTTCAAGAGTAGCAATTCATTTTTCAAATGGACTCGGTAATTGTCTGAATTATGATGACTCTCCGTTAGTGATGTAGGTTTGCTGCCCTCAAGAAATTGGTCGTAACGTTGTCTCATCTCCGATTCGGTGCTCGATGAAGTGTATTCAGCATAGAAGTCGTTTGTCAACTTCTTTTCCGCCAAATGGTAGTTCAAATTAACCGCCACGCTGCGCGTGGTTTGTAGTGACTTAGGCATCGTGGCGGGAGTCCAATGTCCTGCACCGCCAATGTGTCGGGTTTCGTTCACATTGTTCACGTTGCCCAGCACCGAATATCTCCAACGGTTGGTAAAGCCCAACAAGAAGCCACGCCCAAGCCATCGGTCTTTCGTGCCAACGGCTGCTTCTACATTGGCGATATAGCCCCTACTGTATTCTTTCTTCATGTTTACGTCCATCACAAATTTGCGACCATCTACATCCTTTCCTAAAGCCTCACTCATGGCCGACTGCTTTTCGTAGACTTTGATATCCTTCACCGTGTAGTAAGGCAGGTTCTCCAACAACACCTTTGAGTTGCCATTCATAAATGTGCGAGAGCCAAGCAGCAGTTCATCAATCTTGCGACCATTCACAAATATCTCGCCGCCATCGTTCATCGTTACACCAGGCATCTGACGTATCAGGTTGTCGAGCATCGAGCCATCGGGTAAATTGAAGGCATCGGCATTATATACGATTGTATCCCCCTTATGGTACATCTTAATTTTCGTAGCCTTCACCACAGCCTCCTTTAGGCTCATTTGGCGCATCTTTCGAAGTACGAGTGGCTCGTCCATTAGCCATGCTCCTCCGTTATCAGCATTAATAGACAAAGGCATCCAACCGTCCTCGTAGCCATCGAGCGAAGCCTTGAGAAGATATTTACATGTCTTCTTCTCCATTGTAAGGACGAATTGCGCTTTGCTCATCGTGCCATCATCTCTGTAGTTTATGATGAGCGGAATAGAATCGGTGACGACTGTGCTGTCCGCAGCCAGAAGAAGAGACACCTTTGCTTTCGGTAGCGGAGACTTCAGAAAAGCATCTTGTACTTTGCCGAAAACGAGGCTTTGTGAAAACGCACTCAATGCGAAAACAAACACGATGAGTGTGATGATAGTTCTTTGAATATGTACCATATTTTATTTAAGCATCAATAAGATGCGCAACTAGTTAAATATTCTTTTTCACTTGGTATATTAGTAGTCTTTCATCTAGTGTGTCTGATGGAAGTTACCTCAAGCCTGTATACCTCAGACGACGTTGTAAATTTAGTTAATATATCTTCTGGTTTCGCTATAGGACGCTTTTTCTCATTGTATACGTATTACCCAACCTTAACACAGCAATAATGCGTAAACACGTAGAGCCACAATCAGATGTATTGTTTTGTTTGAAG
>JAVVVP010000115.1:0-3414 GCA_036652575.1 Bacteroidaceae bacterium | reverse complement strand
CAGCAAACTTACAATGATTTTCTTTTGCCAGCGATGCTGCGGCAGCAATCTGAAACAGGTTGTTACCGATACGACCAAATAGCTTTGCGTATACCATTCTCATTCTTCTTTACATTTCTCCTTGTCTTTTCTTTGGCTTTATGTCGAAGCTGTATATTGCGTGTAGCATGATGTATGATGGTATTACATCTCGGTAGGTCTCTGTTTTGCCCTGTGCGTTTAGTGTGCGCGTAACGTTGGAGAGGTTGCCTAGAATATCGAATCCATCGAGAATGAATGTGAGATGACCTTTCATTGCGCGTTTAGAGAGACGTGCGTTCCATACGAAGTCATCGGTGTTCATCGTTTTGTCCTCGTATCCTCGTCGGCTGTATACGGTGATGTCGGTGCTTAGTTGCATACTCCACGGCATTTCTATCTGTGCGGTCAGTCCGTAGTTGAAGTCGGCAGCGTTGACGGTTGTGAAGTCTTCGCGTCGGCTCGTAGCGTTTACCCATGTACCAGTTAGCTTCGTTCCTACTTTAAACGTTTTGCGTCTGTAGTCTAGCCGAAGCGTCTCGGTAAGATAGAATGATTTCACTGTGCTGCGAGCTGTGCCCTCTAATCCTTCTACAGTGATGAGGTCTACGTTGTTGTAGAATTGCGAGTTGGTGTTCGTAGATAGAGCCAATCGTTTAGCCTTGTCTATCGGAATGGTATAGTTTATGTTACTATTTGCTCCCCAGTTGCCGTTTACGTTGTCTGGCGTAGTGGTGCGCACGCCTGTTTGTTTGTTGTATACGTATCCCATTGCGACCGAGTTTTGGGAGATAACGTAGCTGGCGTTTACGTTGAGAAATCTTTGCTTTTCGCTGATATTGTTGCTATAGCTGAAATATACGTCGTGCGATGTTTTGTTTTTCAAATTAGAATTTCCTACAGATATGTAGAGCGGGTCTACATCGTCGCGCAGTTGTTCTCCTAGTGAATAAAGCATATTTGGAGCAGATGTGTTGGCTTTGTATCTGAACTCATATATGTTTTGCTTGTTCTTAGTGTAATAAGTAACATTCACCGTAGGGTTAAAGAATACGTTGTTGCGTGAGAAAGTTGTATCAATAGCATTGCGCTGATACTTCATTTTATTGTGTTCGATGGCTAAAGGTAAGTATATAAATAGATTTATGGCTTTATCGTTGTTAAGCTTCTTGTTCATAAAGATATTTAGCCCTGTGTTTTGTGTGTTGTTGAAAGATTTGGAGTAATAGCTATTTTTTGCATCAATGGCTTCCTGTATTGAGTCGTTAGTAGATGGTAAGTCTCCTAGACTATGTTCTGTATCGCTGTTCCAGTTGTCGTATTTATCGAGTCTGTACAGCGAGCGGTTGTTAGAATTATAGGAGTACTTGTATCCATAGAAAGGTGCGAGCGTTATTTCTTTTATTCTGTAGTTGTATTCCGCTTTGACATCGTAGCTATGAGATCGCGATGGAGTCCAGTTGTATTGATTTCGGAAGTCGGGTGTCGAACTTTCGTCATTTGGATATTCCAGCAGATAATGCCTGAAGAACTTCTCGTTTCTCTTGTCGTAGAATACGTTTGCGTTGATGTGCAGGTAATCTTTGCCATTAGGCATCATGATGGAAGAATTCATGCTCATATTTCCGCTCATATAATTGCCATCGGCGTAATAAGCATCTTTGTTGCGATATATAGCTATCTTCCGCAGCAAGTTTCCTGAGTTTGGAGAGAATAGACTGTCTAGGATCCCCTTTGATGCGTACTTAGATGGGTCTTCGGAGAATGTGCCGTTGAGCACGGAACTTGTGTTGTCGTATTTCGTATAATAGAAGGATGGATAAAAGTGAAGTTGCGCATTGCTCCATGCCATCTTAAGATGGTGGTTTGTGTTGAAGTTGGTGTTGCAACTGTATGTAGATGTTTTGGATCGACCGTATGTATCGCCTCCTGTAAGGAAGTTTATTCTGTTGCTGTGTCCGTCTTTAGCCTCGTCAATGTGTTCCATTACGGCACTTCCCTCTATGCGTAAATGCTTTTCCTTGAAGTCAACCATATAGTCAATTCCTGCCTTTTTGATAGTGTTGATTCCTCCTCCTGCCATATCGCTTGGAGTCCAATCGCTGTTTTCGCCTGGCTTTCTTGTGTCGTTCATGTTGTTTGCCGTTCCGAATAGAGCTATGCGCGAATTTGGCGTGAAGCGTAGTGCGAACGCGTTTGTAAAATATCTGTTTTCAGAGCCTTTGGCAGCATGGGCATTCATAATCCATCCTATTGAGTATTGTTTCTTTAGGTTCACGTCCATTACGAAACTATTGTCGCCCACGTCTTCTTTGAGAAATTCTCCTTTGTCTCCAGCTTTTTCGTATACTTTTATATCGCGCACCATGTATGATGGCAGATTGTCGAGCATTACGCTTCGGTCTTTCTTAAAGAAATCTTTGCCGTTGAGCAGAAGGCTTTCCACTAGCCTGCCGTTCACCAATATCTGTCCGTCGTCCTTTAGTTCTGCTCCCGGAAGCTGGCGTATCAGTGCATCGAGCATCGAACCTTCCGAAAGCTGAAAGGCATCGGCGTTGTAGACTATCGTATCTCCTTTGGAATATATCTTCACCTTTGTAGCTTTTACCGTTGCGCCCTTCAATTTTATGTCTTCATTCTTCTTCATATAATGCTTTCCTACAAATCTCGATGGCTCGTTCATGTAGAACTTCAAATCAAGGTTTGAGTATAGGGTCTCATAACCTTCTTTCTCGAAGCGCAATATATATTTACCCTCCGTTCCTTTTTGAAAGAAAAATTGTGCTATTTCTATGTAGTTCCTCGTGCCCGACTCTGTACGTACCGAGTCAACGAGTGTGCTGTCTGGGCGCATAAGGCTTACAAGAACTCCTGGAATAGGAATGTGTATGCGCGCATCTTCTGCAAATCCATAAAAAGGACTGCGTCTCTGTGCGCCTAACGGTTGTAAAAGAAGTAATAAAGTGATGAGGGAAAAGTAATATTTAATCATAGTGAGATATTTTTTCTACAAGTAAACAGCGCAAGGCAAAGAGCTATAAACAAAGCTTCGTGTCTCTTTGCTTGCGCTGTGATAGGTTAGATCTTAGAATAACCAAGAACCTCCAAAACTTAAATTAGTTGAACTTCCTGATGATGTAGGCGTAGATGATACAGTCGGTGGCTGTGTTGTTGTGCAACTACAATTGCAATTCGTATTAGTGTCAGGAGGAGGACAACTACAGTTACAATTGCAATTCTCATTATGAAGAGATGATCGAGTCAAATCAGGAGTTGCAATTAAACTAAAACCACCACGAAGCTTACCTTCTTTTGTTTCCTCAAGAGTTGGGACTTCTACCATTAATGAATTTAATGAACTAATTTCAATTTTCATATTTGAGTCCACTTTAAAAA
>JAVVVP010000114.1:0-3426 GCA_036652575.1 Bacteroidaceae bacterium | reverse complement strand
GAACACAAAAACAGAAGGTGAAGCAATACAGAAAAAAAGCGCATTCCCTTTTCAGGAATGCGCTTTTTTTGAAGTAAAGAATGTGCTCTTTAGAAAAGAACTACTTTACCGTTGAAGAGGTAAAGACCTGGTTTGAGATCTTTCACAGAAGTACCAGCAGATACACCGTTTAGATGGTAAATCACACCTGTCTTCGAAACTTGATCGTTCGTCACACCGCCAATATTCAACGCTGCGCCTTCGCCCACTTGAATCGTAAGATCTGCCGTAACACCTTCTACATTTTGAATTTGAGCTTCGCTTATGTAACCCGAGAAGTTACCAATCACTTCGCCTGAAGATACATTTAAAACGCGGAGTTTACCGAGTTCCAAAAGACCCACACCGTCATGAGGAATATCTATCGAGTTGAACACACCGAACAAACCATTCTCCTTGGATGGAGTAGATACAAGATGAGTGGTTTCGTTGAGATTACCATTCGAAGGTTCAAATACGAGCAGACCCGCTGGGGTTTCTTTGCTATACGCTGTATGATCACCAATAACCACTACCACAGGTGTACCTGCAGGAATTACGGTTGCAGGGGCATACTGCTGTAACTTGATCGCCGTTGCGGCACCTTCAGGACCTTCTTTGCCTACTATACGATACAGTTTTGCGTCCACTGTACTTGAGCCATCCGCTGCAGAGAAGTATACATTTAGGTCTGAGAAATCGTAAGGAAGTGTCAACACCGAAATGCTGTTTTCTTCGAAAGCCTTGATATTTAGAGCTGCCGTTGAAACAGGCATAAACGTCCACGCCGAAGCGGAGTTTGCTCCATTTTCCCAACCGACTACTTTATTGGCATCTGCCGCAGCATGAAGAGGTAATGCGTCTTTTTCCATATCGGGAACCAAACCAAACTGAGCACTACCAAAGTATTTTACAAAGTAAGGAACAGGCGTTTCCGATAATTTCACTTGCACACTTGCACCTGTTACAGCTGCCATATATTGACCTGTCGCTAAATTCTGTACCGCATAGGTAGAGTCTGTCATCACAACAAAACGCCAGATGTAAGCAGGGTTTGCTTCTTGACTGAATTTTCCAGCGTCTACGCCGCCCCACTTCATAGCACCATCTACGCTATAGATGCAATTGTCTATACGCGAGCCTTCGCCAGCTGCCATACGGTTTTTGATGTAATACCAATTCTCCGCAACCACCGAGATAGCAGTAGCACCAAATGCTTTTTCGGCTGCCTTTAGGGTCGCAATAGCAGCATCCAAGTTTTCTCTCGAAATCAAAGCTCCTGTTGCAGGATCTGCAAGTGCAACCGTCTTTGCCGTGGCAATCGCCGCTGCCAAAACGTCCACATCCGCTTGTTGTACTTCTCCCATATTGCTACCGATGATGGCACTTTCGACCATGGCTTGTGCAGCAGAAATTTCAGAACTCATACGAGCGGTATCCACATAATTGATATCGTAAGCATCTATCGCAGCTTGTAGCGTTGCAATTTGTTCTACAGTAGCGGCAATCTTAACGGTATCTGCCACCTCTATCGCTGCTTTCAAAGCTATCGCTGCGGGCATATAGTTGTTCTGTGAATTTTTATCCACTTTGCCTTCTTTTGGATACATCTGGAATTCAGCATAGGTAAAGAAAGGATAACCGTTAAAAGTATAGTCTTTTCCGTCTTTTACGCCTTGTGCTTGCTTACCACCAATAGCCGTTGTAATCACCGTAAAACGAACATGACTATAAGCGGCTCCCAGAGAAATCAAACTAGAGTTGAATTCGGGTTGTTTTGCCGTATAAGGAAGTGTGTCGTTTGCATTGGGTAAAACAGCAACGTCTGTCCATGTTGTACTATCATTTGATGCAGAAATAATAATCGAATCGGGACGATTGTTGTTATTACGCATCTTCGTATACAAAGAGAATTCAGAAACAGGGTTCTTCAACGCTACTTGTAAATAATGATAACCCGCAGGATCTACTGCATCACCACTCCAACGTGAATGGAAGAACGTAGAAGCATCGTTATCCAAAAGACCCGCTAACGAGCCTTCGGTCTTTTGCAATGCATTGGTAGAGAACTGTGCGGCATCTTTAATCAAATTAAGAGGTGTCCAACCCGCTGCATACGTTGTTTTTGCAGTCGCAACCAAATTTTTCAACTGAAGGTTAAGACGCATCTGCACCATTGCTTTTTCAAGCGAATCCAAAAGCGCAACATCGGTCACTTCTTCTAAAGACCAAGCTGAAGCCGATTCTTTTCCACCACCATAGGTTACAATATTACCTTCTGTTCCGCCTCCGCCTCCATGGCCATTCGCATGATAAGGAGAAGCACTGCTTACATTCGCTAAATTCCAAACACCATCGCCTAAAGAGGTAAACGTTTGAGCCGTCTGGAACTCAGTCGTTCCAGCATCTCCCGAAGAGGTGGTATAGGTATTGGTCGCTAAATTTTGAATCGCCCAATTTTTACCATCTGCAGCTTTCGTGACATGAAAGATAAAGTTAGCATCCTTGGGGTCTATACTTTTCCAATACAATTTTAAATCAGCGGTCTTCACATAGATCGCTTTTTCTACATTTTGCTTTTTGAAGAATTCAGAGTAAGCACTTTTAAATCTGAAATAGCCTTCTTTCATCGGTAAGCACAACGTATCCACATTGGCTTTAGCAGAAAACAATTCCGTCATCGCTGTCAAGCAAAGCGCACCGTCTTCTGATTCCAGCGCTTCTTGAGCGGCTGTCATAGCTGCATTGTAACGCGTTACGGCTTCCGCCTGATAAAAACCTGGGGCATTCGTAGCCGAAGAGGTATAGCTCACTTTCAACACGTCCGTGTAATAGGTAACCCATTGTTGTAGTTCAGCCACATTGTCCTCACGAGAACTAACGGAGTAAACTTTCCAAGAGTTCGTGTCCCAATAACCCCAGTTCGTGGGAGTCTGACCACCATTTGCGAAATAAACCGTCGATTTTTTACCTGGTTCTTCAGCACTTTCATTCACCGTTACAAACACCACCGATTGCTCTGTTGCATTCGAAGATCGTGTAATGGAATCCTGAGCATCCAGAGCCGTAATTTTAGTGTACTTGTCGCGATCCTTGCTGTTCACTAGAATTTCGTACTTGTAAGCCTCTGCCTTTTCTACCATTTTGTCTTTACCAAAGTAAAGACCCGTAGACATTTGCTTGAGATAATAACTAGGGTACTGTTTGATCGTTCCCTTTTCACCTGTAGCCTCGAGCTCGATGATGCAAGACCTTTGTAAAATAGCGGATGAAGCAGCGAACCCATTGATATAGTTGGAGCCCGTCCACCAACCCGTGTTTTCACCAACGATCGCCAATTGATCGCCCTTTTTAAAATCGGTTTTTCGAGGACCTAAGTCCCAAACCTCCGCCGAAGCACCTGTCCAC
>JAVVVP010000113.1:0-3462 GCA_036652575.1 Bacteroidaceae bacterium | reverse complement strand
CTGAAACTCACTGCTCATTTTTGAACTTTTCGTAAAACGCACATGTACCGATGTGATAACGGCTGCCGTAACGTCCTTTTCTGTACTTACGGGATTTGAGGCAAGCGTAGGACGAAAACTGCCCAAGTCGCCAAAGCGTATCGTATTTCCATTGCGTAAGGCAAGGATAATTTGTTCTTCTAGCGCAGAAAGCACTGCTTTGATATCGTGAACGGTCAACGTACACTCGCGACTGATGTTTTGTGCGATATCGTTCAACTTTAAGGGAGAGGTCGCTGCCATTTGAGCGTAATACATTACAGTTCCTGTTTTAGGGCTTTTCTTCCCCATTGCTACATACTTCATCATGGTTTTTTAAATTTTAAAAGGGTTAGTTTGTTGGTCTCGTCTCGTCAAGGATGAATCACTTTCGAAAGGATGCGCATCTTTTTCAGTCTTCTGTGTTCCAACTTCAACGGGTTGACGAATGCAAAGGTACGACACGCAAAAGGGGGTGTGGTGCTATCGTGAAGCTATCGTAGTGCCGAAAAAAAAGAAAAATAGCTCGCCGCACCTTTGAAAATAAGGGCGGAGAACGAGTTTAAAAATAATTTGTTTTGAAGTTCTGATGGTCTGGTAAAAGCCGTGGTTCGCTTTTGTTCTTTCCTTTGGGGATATCGAGAAAAGGATAAAAAGAACGACCAGACAGCCCTACTTGTTTATTTTATCCAGTTCTGTGCAACTTTATAACGCGCAACCGAAGAAAATAGACCCGCTCTAAAAATAAAGTGTACTAAATGTCCTTCCTATTGATCGGATGACCTTTCTATTTTAGAATCGTATGACGATTATGAATATAAATCCCCCTCTTTACGGGTTCTTCTATCACCACACCATTCAGATTGTAATAGGAACCATCTTCTTTCTTATCCGTAATGAGAACACAGTTCATTGCTGGCGGTTTCATTGCCTGCAAAAGAAATAAAATCAGATGGATTGCCCGATGAACGACGATGAGAACAGGCTTTATTGACGGGTATAAGGGTGGCAAGAGGAGCACTAAAGGGGGTACCCGTTACGCCCACGGTTACGTTATAAAGCGTTTTCTTTTTTCTTTAACTCTATGCAGTCAATGTCTGGAGCCCATGCAGAGGGATTGCCGATACGAATCACATTCTCTCCTTTTTCTAATTCCACGTCAACGGTGGTACTGCCAATACTTGTCCATCCACCAGAATGGAGTTGGGTCAGCGACCGTTCCTTTCCGTTTATAGAGAGTAAAAGAGTGCGGTTCTCACCACTCATATATTTTATCGTCAGCTTGTAAGTTCCTCCGTTTTTACTGTATATATGCTTCCATTCCAAATAATTATCGGCCGCGTTCCCAATATAATGAACCATTACATCTCCCGATGCCCCTTTCATTTCTGAATGTCGTGCGGTTTCAGCCTTGCGAAGATCCTGATATTTCTTCAACCATCCAGTTTCTGCTTCATATCTCACCGTTTCTATACGCTTCTCGCCCTCTACGCGGTAGATCCGTGTACCGTGAGCAGGCACTGTAACGGAATAGGTCTTATCAAAAGAACCTTTATCTTCTTGTTTAAAGAGATCTCTGAATTTCACCTTTCCCATCAAGTAAAGATCTTTTTCAAAATCAATTGTCATCGTCGCTGCGGCATCCGAACTGTTGTATACAGCAATCGCTTTTGACGTGCTGTTTCGTTTTTCGATGTCTTTTGCCAAGAGGTATACCTCTTTCTCTTTCTTCACCACCTCCGCTTGAAGACCCAGCGTATCTTGATTCAATGCGATCAATTCTTGGTTCGAAATAAGTTTTAAGGCGTTATCTGAAATGGTAGAAATATCGCAACCAATAAGTAAGGGGGAGCTCATGATACACCACAGTCCAAAATGCGTCTTGTCTTCTTCGGCATTCAATCCTCGTCCCACTTCTAACATATCCATATCATTATAATGTCCTCTAGTGGCATAGGCCGACAAGTATAAATTCTTTTGGATGATATTTTTCACCGATGGCCACGAAGCATTGATGTCTGCGGTGGTTCTCCAAGAGGTACCGACTTCACTTGCCCACGTCCCAGGAAAAGCCCAACGGCAAATATTTAATTTGATGTCTTTTTGTCCTGTTGCGTTGATCGCGGAGAGTATTTTACGAAACGTGTGCTCTTCGTCTAGCCCTTGTTCCTGTCCACCGCAATAGTCGAGTTTGATAAAGTCAAATTTCCATGCATTAAAGAACGTGTCTGCATCTTGTTCATAATGTCCATACATGCCAACGCCACGTCCGTTGGAGTCGCCGCTCCATATAGAGCCACAAGTGTTCATTCCTGCATCAGAATAGATGCCTGCTTTTAACCCTTTGCTATGGATATAATCAACTAATTTCCACATCCCATTTGGAAATCGGGTCTTATGTGTATAAAGTCCGCCTTTCGCATCTCTTCCGCCAAAAAATCCATCATCTATATTCAGATAATTATAACCTTTATCAAGAAGTCCTTTACCAACGAGGGCATCAGCTTGTTTGCGTACAAGTTGATCCGTAATGTTGATAGAGTAGGTGTTCCAAGAGCTCCAACCCATCGTGGGTCCTTTATGATCTGCCTTAACAACAGACGAATAGGATACCATACAAAAGAGGATACCGATAATGGAAAAGGTAAAAAGTTTTTTCATAATAGGTTGTTGTTAAATAAGTATCGTGTTTATTTGATGATGCAATATTACGAATTTAATTTGAAAAATCGGTCTTAGGGTATATTAAAAGTCCATTTTTGAATTTGATTTCAAAGCATAGGTAACGATACCCAATTTAAAACAAGCTGTGCGGTTGGTCTATTGGATACGTTCAATTTGCCAATAGGTTGGTTTCCTTTTTATTTTAGGACCGTATCATTCCAGATGTCGGATGAACCGTATATTTTAGAACCACAAAAAAAGGAAAGAATCGTAGACCGACAAGAAGCTAAAAGGACAGAGAAAATAGACGGAAAATAGCGAAAGAAAAGGCTTTAACCATACAAAAGAGTAAAAAACGAGTATACAGATCTACTTTTTTGCAGTAAAAGTTTGAGGTTAAAATATTTTTATGTACTTTTGTATCGCATTTGGGTAAGTGCTGTACGGCTAGCTCCCTTCAAATCCTCCAGGGCTTGACCGCAGCAAAGGTAGTTGGTTGTAGCAGTGCGATGCAGAGAGCTTACCCACCCGCCTCTTTAGCTCAGTTGGCCAGAGCACGTGATTTGTAATCTCGGGGTCGTTGGTTCGAATCCGACAAGAGGCTCAAAAATGCAAATTGAACTGTGTTCGCAAAGAAAACATCTTAACTTTGCGAACACAGTTTTTTTTTAGTATCTAAATTTTTCAGGGTCACCCGAAAGGAGGAAGCGCATCTCGTTCGTATCCATACGGTTCGTTTGGATTGATTCTTTTTTTGTGTTCCGTCTTTGCGAGGGCTTG
>JAVVVP010000112.1:0-3527 GCA_036652575.1 Bacteroidaceae bacterium | reverse complement strand
AAGAGAATCGTCAAATGAAGCTAATAAAGAGCAGTTAGAACTTGTGGCCTAACGTGATTTTCCAAAATGTTTTCCAGAGCACTTTAAAATCCAACAACCACGATCGATGTTCTAAATAATACAAATCATATTCTAGTCGTGTGAGCATTTTCTCAAGAGTGTTTGTATACCCATTATATAAGGTGGCATACGAAGTTGCACCAGGACGAATTTGATAAAGAAAATGATAACGAGGATCTCGTTCCATTATTTGGTCAATGTAGTATTGTCGTTCTGGGCGAGGTCCAATAAAAGCCATATCGCCACAAAACACATTCCACAATTGGGGCAACTCGTCCAAATGATGCAGCCTTAAAAAACGCCCTATCTTTGTTAAGCGTTTATCCTTACCGTGCGTAAATAGCTTAGGGCCAGCGGCCTCGGCATCAAGAGTCATGCTGCGAAACTTATAGATATAGAAAGGTCGCCCAAATCGCCCAATCCGTTCTTGCTTGAAAATAGCTGGACCGCCGTCTTCGCATTTTACGGCAATATAACAGATCGTAAATAAAGGTGAGAACACAACGAGCGAGACGCCTGCAAAGAAACAGTCCGCGATCCTCTTTACATTCCTTTGGAAAGCATTCATTCCATCAGGAATAAACTTGATTTCTTGTTTATCCATAGACAATTCAATAAAGTATTACTAATATTTTTATTTAAAGCGTTAATCTATAGAGTCGTTATTTCGAAGAAAATGACGATAGATAAACGAGCGCACGCAATTCGGTATTAATCGAGTATTAAAACGAATAAAAATATTCATCCACATGGTTTCTCTATTGATATATCCTAATTTGTTAATCGTACGTTGAAAAACGATTTCATTGCAAGCATATTGAAATCCCCCTCGTCTCCGAAACATCTCTTTGGTCGTTCTAAAGAACAGGAGTGAGTCTTGTATGTTGTAAAACACCGCGCCATTTAGCAACATTCTAACCCATAAATAATAATCTTCAAAAAAAGGAAAGTCCATATAACCACCCGCTCTATTGATCGCTGTCTTTCGAAACATAACGACAGGATGATTGATAGGATTACGATGCCTACCATAACACATTATTTGGTGATGTAATTCTGGTATTTTCCGTACCGAGATTATATGGTCTATCGTTCCTTCAAATTCATCAATAGCGCCACTTACCACATCTAGTTCTGGACGCTTTTCAAACATCTCTAACTGTCGTTCAAAACGATTGGACTTACAAATATCATCTGTATCCATCCGTGCCACCAAGTCATAAGTACAGTGCTCTAAACCAAGGTTCAAGGCATTCCCAAGTCCTACATTTTTAGCCAGACGAATTAATTTGATTTCTGGATGCAACGTTACAAACTCTGCCACCACCGTGTCGAGCCCCTTTGTTAAGGGTCCGTCTTCTACCAAAACCACTTCGGTCGGCATACTTGTTTGCTCAAACACACTCGTTAAAGCTTGCCGCAAATGGTCTGGGTTCTCCTTATGATATAAGGAAAGCAATACAGAGAATTTCATCATAAAACGTTTTGTTTAAATTAGAGAAGGGGGGGGGCAGAAGCGTAGGGTATATGCCCTATTTCAAGCGAATAGGATAGCTTCTTCTTTAAGGTCTTTTTGCTAGAATAAGGTCCAATCAGGCATTTGAATTTGAAAATTCACAGAACTATTAATCCATTTCTTTGGTGCTATAACTTCTTTGTCCTTCTGTTCATTTAGATAAGCAGCCCACCAAGAGAAAGAACTATTGGCAATTACATTTATAGAGCAAGAACACATCAATTGCATATCTCGATAACTATCCCGCCCACCGTTCCAATCTACAACAACGAGTTCTAAATCGCCCAAAAGAGGTCGAATATATTGATTACACCATGTTATATCATTGGAAAACAAGATAAATCGAACATCTTCTCCATGTTTTTTAATAACATAATCGATGGCTGTTTGATAATAGGTCAAATCGCATAATCCTTTGTATAGTTTGTGTTTTAAATAGTCTCCACGTCTTATATGCAAACTCACACACTTTTTTTCATTCTGTATATCAAGCAATAAGTGTTCACTCTTTTTATCCAAGGGCATTTTAAATGTAAACTCTTCACGAATCTGTTTTTCGTACTTGTCGAAATACTGATAATTTTGCCAATACCCATCATAGTATAACTTCTTATAATCCTCGAAAATCGTAAGATCATAATCACAGAAATTCTTTTCTCTGCATTCCGTCCTTAGAGCAGGAAAAAGTTTTTTATAGATTCTGTAAAGAGTATAGCTAGTTGTGTATCTTGTCAGCCGTTTCAGTTCTTCTTTTGTAGCCTTACGAGCTGAAATATTGAAGACTCGCTCTAGTTCGAACCCATTGTGAAGCTTATACGTGTCGAATACCGATGTATCCATCAACACCTCATCGCCCGAAGATTCGCGCAAAGTCAACAAGAAAGCGTACTGGAACATTTGATTACCCAGTCCACCTACTATTTTTACGATTTTCATAAAAGAGTTTTTTTACTTTTTCTTACCCAAAAGCAATAAAGACAAAATAGGGATACGTTGCAATGCTACTACTACCAATACAGAGAAAACCGTGAGGGCTGGAAACATTATGCAAGCGTAGGTTGTGCCTGCCGCTTCCGACTTAAACAGATATTCATATACACTGCCTGCAAAATGAAGAAACGTAAGATGTACGGCATAAAGCCCCAATGATATTTTCCCTAAATACGCCAAAATAGAATTTATAGCGTTCTTTTTCTCCAAAAGCAAACTTGATAGCGGAAGCATAAAGACAATGGCAAGAGCCGCAACTACAAACCGATAAGCATAGACCATCAAAGAAGATGGCAAAGGGATACCTTCCAGAAAAAAAGGTAAATCGTGCATTCTGTAAAAAGAGGCTCCGCCAAACCATAGCAAACCAACAACAACCAAGAAAGGCAGTTTAGTAACAAAAAGCCGTTCTTGATATTTACGCATATAGAAGCCTAGAGAATAGAACAAAAAATGAAAGGCGATAAACTGGTAGCCAAATATTCTTATTTCGAAAAGAACCATAGACAGAGATAGTGCAATAGCAACAAACAAAGTAACAAGTTCTTGCTTGACTCTTAATATTTTTGCAAGCCAGCAACTAACATGAGTAAGCAGAATAATGAAGAATAAAACCCACAGGAACCATAAGCTGCTGTCTGGATATCGTAACATCTTGATAAACGTACTAATTCCGTTTCCTAATACAAAGGCTACAGCCAATGACCATGAAAAGAAAGGTAAAAGTAACTCCAAAGCCCTCTTCTTTATCGTTGTCCAAACAAGACTTTCTCGATAACTAACAAAGCCGCTAACTGCCATAAACAAAGCCATGTGAAAGGAATAAATCAAATTCCAAACATAGTCATTATAGCAATCGCCCGTCTGTAGACAATGTCCTAAAATAACTAAAAGGATTGCCCCCCCCCTTAAAGAATCTAAATATTGAATACGCTGTTTCATTGTTGCTGATTATAAATTT
>JAVVVP010000111.1:0-3641 GCA_036652575.1 Bacteroidaceae bacterium | reverse complement strand
GGCATCGTGTTGTGTTCTGGATTGCTTCGCCTTCGGCTCGCAAGGACGGGAAGGAGAGGTTTGCGTATCATCAAAATCGTTACTCATCATTTAAAAAACTGCGTCAACTAAAAAATAAGCTTTATTTTTTAGTTGACGCAGTTTTTTAAATGAAAGTCTCCTTCCGTCTTCTCCGAGTCCCGTGTGGCTGAACGTGTAAGACGCTTTAGAGACGCACTTTGTGAAGTTCTGTCACGTTTCCCATGGTTACCTTGATGAGGTAAATGCCTTGGGTTTTTAGAATCTCAGACAAAACAATTCGGTCGTTGTTGAAAGAAAAGGATTGTAGGATAGCTCCATCGGTTTTCATTATTTCAAGAGAACGAGGTGAAGGTGCTGCATTGCTGACAGACAGCACGGTTACCTGATTGGATTCATTGCTTATTTTTGTGTATACATTGTCCGCAGAAGAAACGGTATGAATACCTGTTGCTATGGGCGTACCGTAGAACTCCAATTCAGCCACGTTACCATTGCCATTCGGCGTGGAGTTGTAGCGTATGTAACGCGTTGCAGCAGTAGTGGTAAAATCGACCGTTGTATTTTTCTCTGGCGCATCGTTCGTGATTTTATATAACGAAGTGGCATTGGCAAAAGAACTGGATGTAGCGATGTCAAAAGAACCATTTCGCATACGTCCTCCCAATCCGATACGAGGGCGGTAAATCACTTTTGTAGGCTGATAGTTGGCATCTTTTCCCAAGTCTAGTCCCACCCAAAAACCTGATGCACCCGAAGGTGCATCAAAAAAAGTTTCTGAGTCAAAGTCAAAGGCGGCTTCTTTGGTTGCGTTGGCGGCATTGTCCCACGAACCATTGATGCCGATAATCGTTCCCGTCAGAAGATCGGGCTTTTCGACGAGATTGGAAGCTCCACCGACCCGTATTTCGGAGATGCTTGGATTTGCGGAATTGAACCGAACACGAACGAAACGAACCTCTCTGCCTAAATTACCGTAGTTCATTTGCGATTGAACAGAAGCGGCATTGTCGGATTGATCGATCACTTTTTTCCATTCTTTGTCATCAGCCGATACTTCGATGATGTACTGATGGACAGCTTTGTTGCCAAAAATCAATTGTATCCGGTTTAACGAATAGGTTGCTTCCATATCTAATTTCCACCATTTCTCCGTATCTGTAGAAGTCGGTTTCCACAAGGTGGCTTCATTTTCATCGTTTGCAAACGATTTGTTCAGTCCAGAAGCGGTTGTACTAGCAGAACAAGGGCGGTCTTTTGCCAATAACATTTCGCTCACCGTGAGGGGAGGTCTGTCTTCTTTATAACGAAGATAAGGGCGATCGGCCACAGCAGGTGTAACACCTTCTATCCAACTCGGTGAACCGAGGGTCGTCAACGTGATGGTACTCGATTTGAGTCCTGGTGAAGAGGCTTCGATAACGGTAGTTCCTGCATAATAAGAACGGAAATCGATGGCACATTTCCCATCGCGGATAAAGATGTCAGCTTTTTCATCGTTGCTCGGTGGAAGGAATTGGAGGGTGGTTCCTGTTGGAAATTCGCCAGGACCCGAAACAATCTTTAAGGTGACTGGTACATTATTACTAATGGCTTTACCTTTTGCATCTTGCACGGTAACGGTGAGCATCACATCGTCTGTTCCGTCAGGAGCCGCTATTTCGTTTTTATCTGTTTCGAGCTTTAACTGAGTGGGAGTTCCGTTGGTAGGCCATACGGGAGCTACTGGTTTTTTGTTGCCTTTGGCATAGCATTCTTGGTACCAATAGTATTGACGTTTGGGAAGTCGGAAGTAGTCGACTAAGCCCATAGTGGCTAACCCTGCACCGCCCACGGTTCCATGGTCGATACCGCACCAGATCGCTTGTCCTCCGCGCCATGTAGGAGCGGGATTGTCGATACCATTATCGGCACCTAATTCACCCCATGCAGGACTAAATTCGCCAGGGCGTTGCGCGGAACGGCTACTGTATTCGGAGACCATATTGGGTACGCCTGGATTCTTGAACCCCGCACCGTCTCCATTGTAAAACGCGATTTGGTTTTTACCAAGCTTGTCCAATCCTCCACGCTGGCAACCACCAATGGCAACAAGACGTGAGGGATCCCATCGGGTTACGCTATCGGTTGCTTTGTTGAGCAAGGCTCTCACCTTATTCATCGTGACATCGTCGGTGAAGAAAGCTTCGTTGCTCATGCTCCATGCCATAATAGAGGGGCTATTGCGATGGATGCGGATCATCTCTTTTAATTGTTGTAACACGCTTAAATCAAAATCTTTTTGGTCGGAAGCTTTGGTCGGATAGGCGCCCGATGACGGGGTACCCCAATTTCCAGCGTCTCCCGTGCTACCGCCCATTCCCCAGAAGGCATTCTCAGAAAAGAAAATCACACCTTGCTTGTCGCAAGCTTCCACAAAAGCAGGGTCGTGAGGATAATGGCAACCGCGGATCGCGTTGAAGCCAGCATCCTTCATCAATTTTACATCACGGAAAAATCCAGAATTGGTCGTAGCATCGCCCCAACCTGCTCTATCTTGGTGTACATTCGCCCCTAATAAATAGAGTTTAGAGCCATTTAGCTCGAAACCGTTGGAAGCGGTCCATTTGGCGGAACGAATGCCGAAGGTAGTGGTATAAGAATCTACCGCCACCTCTTTCATCAAAATGGTGGTAACGGCTTGATATAAATTCGGTGTCGCGGGGCTCCATAATTTAGGATTTTCAATCGGTGGAAGGTCTTGGGCGACGTCTTTTGTTTGGTTTGCTTCTATTTGAAGAGGTTTCGCCGACTCTACGGTGGCAACAAGTGTTCCTTCGGGACTATAAATTTGCGTCTTCAGCACAAAAGATTTGGCAATTCCGTAATCGTTCTTGATCGTGGTCAGCGCCTTTACAACCGCAGACGAGCTCGTGGCAGCGGGTGTAGTGAAATACGTGCCGTACCAGTCAACGTGTAGTTTATCGCTTACGTTGACATACACATCACGATAAATACCGCCACTGAATTGGTGGTCACCCGCACGCGGTGCGACATTGGCTTTCCAAAGGTTGTTGACGCGAACGGCGATCACATTGTTTCCTGTTTTGAGATGAGGGGTCATATCGAAACAGAAGCCCGTGTACCCTCCGACATGCTTGCCTAAATAAGTACCGTTTACGTAGATTTCCGTTTCAATAAAAGCGCCTTCAAATTCGATGGAGACCGTTTTTCCTTTCCAAGAGGCAGGAACATCAAGGGTCTTTCTATACCAGCCGTAGCCATTGTATGCACTTTTCCACATAAAGTAGGGCATAGAGAAGGAGTGAGGCAGATTTACATTTTCACATTTTGCGTCATTGTAATCTGGAGCTTCCGCTCCTTTGGCATCTTCCATAATAAACTTCCATTGTCTATTTAGAATTTGTTTTTCACGCGACGTTTTTTCAGCATTTTGATCATTGGCTGCTGCCGCTTTCAACGTAGAATTTCCGCCAAAGCAACAAGCGATGGCAAGGAGAAGGACGGAGTATTTTTTCTTCATTTTAAAAGATTTTTCTATTTCGGTTGTAAAGATAAACAAGAATATTGATATATCAAATATTAATCGCCGAAAACACGCTTTTTGGGAGGTTCCTTTCGGT
>JAVVVP010000110.1:0-3695 GCA_036652575.1 Bacteroidaceae bacterium | reverse complement strand
GCATATATGAGCAACAGATTACTACGTCAGGATTTTCGTTCAGTACATTCACCTGTTCTGCTAATCTCGTTGGAAACATTTTGTCATCAGCATCCATTCGAGCTATATATTGACCACGAGCTATAGAGAGTCCGTAGTTTAGCGTAGATATATAGTTGTGATTGCGTTTGATAAGCCTGATGCGATTATCGTTTATATCCTTTAGAAAAGCAGTACAACCGTCTGTAGAGCCATCATCGAGAATGAGAAGCTCAAACGATTTGTAGGTCTGTTGCAAAATACTCATAACAGAATCCTTTAAATATCCTCCTGCATTGTATACAGGAAGTAAAACCGATACTATACGATGTTGCTCATTCATTTTTTTGAAATGAGTTTATTGAAATTCCAAGATAATCCAAGCATGAAATAAGCAGGTAGCATTCTGTAGTATCGCTCTACACGTCCTTGTGCGTTGATAGTGGAGAGGACACGATGATTTTCATGAAGCAAATCGTAGGCTTTTAGTTCCACGTTTAGACCATACTTGAAAGCACGAGCTAGCGAAGCATTCCAAAGTAGACGAGTATTGCATAGATTTTCATCAGCATATCCATAACGAGAACTGATTGTCAGAGTGTTGTTGAACTCCATTCCGAAAGGTAGTTTTGCGTAACTGTCAAAAGTGTAATCCATATGCAAGGCATCTATGGTAGTGAATTGCAAACTGCTACCACTGATGTGATTCCATGTAGGCGTTATGCTTCCTTTTATGCTCCATTTCTTATTAGGACGAAAAAGCATCTTTAGCTTAATGGTTGCAGTAGAGGTACAAACAGTACTTTGCTCTGTTTGCTCGCTTCCACTCCAAGAATTAAGATCCTTACTGTGAAGAAAGTTCCAGTTACTTCCGAGTGTCATTGTCCACATCTGTTTTTTACCAAGTGGACGAACGTAATCATTGCTCCACTCTGCCGTCCAATTGCCATCTATATTAACAGGCGTTGTGGTGGAAACTCCTGTATTCATATCGTAAGAACGGCGCATAGCTATAGCATTTGTTGTGGCACTGTATAATAGATTCGAATAAAACGATGAAGATCTTTTAGGGCTATTATGAGTTAGGGCGAATCGTACTTCGTGGCTACGTGCATCTTTCAGTTCTGGATTTCCGAGATAAATATTCAGAGGGTCGGAGGTGTCTTCTATATTTATAAGATAATATAGGTCGGAGGGTTGTCCTTTGGAAATATACCATAACTGCAAAGTTGTTATACTTCCATTTCTATCGTCAGCTACGGGTCGCCAACGAACAGATATCTCAGGATTTATATCGCGACTAACATTGCTAACATATTGTTTAGTTTTGTTTCTTATGTAATTAATGCGATTGAATCTTAAGCTATAAGGTAATGTGGCTGAAAATAAGCACCACGAATGATTAGGCATACGAAACTCATGGAGCAATTGCAAGCCAACTTCGTGTTGTGTATCATGTTGCCAAGCATAACTCGAATTAGTGAAGTCTAGAGTCTCCATCAATTCTTCGCACGTAGATGGCAGTGCGTCAATCAGAGGATTATCTTCGCTGGACCAATCAAGACGAAAGAGCGGATTTTCATCATGATAGTATTTCTGGCGAAACGTATAGTATGACTTGAGCTGTCCATTAACAGAGTCATTATGTGAATACTTATAGATATAGGATAAATCGGCAGAGTAGTTGAGCTTGTTAGAAGTTTTGTCATAGAAGCGATGGCGATAATCATCGGATAGACTAGAATGTAGATAGTTTAAATTATAGATATTAAAAGTTTTGTAAGCAGACTGATAGTAATACACTTCACCGTCAAAGCTCAATAAATTAGTCCCAAAAGCCTTTTGACTACTAGCATTAAATTTATGCGAAATGAAATTGCCGCGTTGCAAGCTTTCTTGCTGAAGTCTAGACAAAACCAACCGACGCAAAACTTCCGAATTTGCAGACAACGAAAATGTGCTATCAAGAACGTTTGTTCCAAATAAGCTATCAGGACGACTGAGATACGAAGCCGAACGCATTAAGGAATTGCTATGTCCCGTCTCGTATTGAATCTTATAAATGCCACGTAAATAGAATCCGCGCTTAGGTCTTAGAGTAACGTTAGCATCGGCGCGCACCTGAGTAGCGATGTTTTTCCCAGTAGTCTCACTGCATCCAAAAGTATTTCCGTTATCTAAGAAAGTCTCACTACTTTCATTCTCGCCCGTATAGTCGCGCAGATTGCGTACACTAGCCGTAGCACCAAACTTAAGTTTACTGCTGGGCTCGTATCGAAATGTACCAAATGCAGCACGTGAATAATGGATGCCATCGCCACTTGCCATCCATCCTTGTCTTGCACCTTCATAAGCATCTACCTTACGATTGATATTGTTTGCCTCACCTACGAAACAAAACGAAAGGCGATCGTCAATGCGCATCAGTGATCCCAACAGATTATAGCGGTCGTGCGTCCCGCCAAGCACATCTAAACTACCAATCCACGTTTTCTTATATTGCCTCTTCAGTTGTACATCCATTACGTAATACTTGTCGTGCATATCATAGCCCGTAGTCTCCGACATTTCTCCAGCCTTATCATAGGTCTTTATATTCCTAACAGTAAAGGCAGGCAAACTGCGCAAAGCCTGCTCCACATTTCCATTGAAAAAATCTTTACCATTAATGAGAAGACTCTCTACAAACCTACCATTTACAGAAATACGCCCATCTTTGATTTCAGCCCCAGGGAGCTTCTCTATAAGATTACCCAGCATATCGCCTTCCGCTGTTTGAAACGCCGAGGCATTGTATACGATAGTGTCCCCCTTAAAGACCATCTTAAGAAGCGTACCACGTACTTTTGCTTCACCGAGCTGAACTGATTCGCGCGTCAGCCAAATATCTCCAATATCGAATATCTTTTCTCGCGTAGAAAATTTTACTGTGATATTTTTAAAGAAACTATCATAACCTCTTTTCTTCACTTTTATGATATACATTCCTTCATCTATGCTTATACTAAAAGGAGCGGGATTATTTATATCATTTCTTACTATCGTAACCGCATAACCCTGTTCCTGTCTTTTTTCCGTATAAGTGGCATACACGCTTTTTGTCTTCCCAACAATTGTGCTATCCGCATTCATTACGCAAACATCTGCCTCTGCCAATCCTATTCCAAGTATAGGATCACTAATCTCACCTTTTATAGCACCCTGTTGTGCAGAAACCCGAAAAGAGAATAACAGAAGAAAAAAGCATATATAATATTTCATTGGATTATTACGATAAAAAACAACCGTATCAGATATCTGTAACAACAAGTCTTCTAATACGACTGTTTATTAAGATTTAGTTAAGAATTACTTGTCCCTGACTCACAAGTGTAAGTAGCTTTTATACCGTTATTGCTACACCAAAGTCCACTTTTGTCTACTCCACACCCATCAGGACAGTCAGTCATTGTACGAACAATGCTTGAACCATTAGGACAAGACAATTCGCAGCTACTCGTAGTTGTGGTTGTTGCACTACCTCCAAAGAGGTTTTTCATTTCCTCGTTACTGAGGATTGTCGCCTTTTTTAAGGCGATTGGTTTAATCTGTTTCATAAACGAAATGATTTTGAAAATTAATAATATGAGTCCACTTTAAAAATTAGTAAAAATCGTAGCACATAGGATATAGAAGAG
>JAVVVP010000109.1:0-3697 GCA_036652575.1 Bacteroidaceae bacterium | reverse complement strand
AAACACACAACTTACAACGGACCGTTATAGCGTCTCTTTTTCCTTGGAAGTAGCCCGTCATCAGAGATGGGATAGCAGAGCAGTTACCTAAAAAACGTGGAAACACAAATAAATAAAGAGACAAAAGCCCCCAAAAGCATACGAAAGTTCCCCGAAAACGTCCAAAAAAACTCTTTTCCCTAAAAAAAGTGCCAAAACATTTTGCCCCCCCCAGAAAAAAATCTACATTGCAGGCGTAAAGAGAAATTTTATGAGAAATTTTATCAACAAAAGTCCTTTAGTTTCCGTCTGTATGCCCGTTTACAATGCAGAGAAATACTTACGAGAATGCATCGACAGCATACTCACACAGACATTCACGGACTTCGAACTCCTAATCGTAGACGATGGGTCTACAGACCACAGCAGCAAAATCATTGAATCATATTCAGACGTTTATAATCGTACCCCCATTTCATTTATTAAATCCTATTTGGGGGAGTATCCTCATTCTCCCATAATAGAAATGGATAGCTTTTAAATACAAACCATAATTTCATGAAAAAGTATTACCTATTTACTACGATCATATTTCTTTTCACCTTGTCGTCTTACGCCCAAAAGACAAGGATTATAATAGGTCTAGTAGAGAATAGCGTAAATAATGAACCGCTATCGGGTACTCAAGTTTTTCTAATGAATGCTTCGGATAGTTCTATCGTTGATTCTACTAGTTCAAAATACGCAGTAGACAACGGTCGCCCAAAGTCACAATTTGGATTTAAGATAAAGAAAGAGGGGCGTTTTCTGCTTTGTCTGAAAAGAAGCAACTACGATACGGTATATAAGGAACTGACGATTTTAAAGAATAGTAGTAAAAGCTTTATGGATGTAGGAACGATAAGGATGAAAGTCAAAAAAGAGATAGAACTAAAAGACGCTAAAATCAAGGCAACACGCATAAAGATATACAACAGAGGCGACACCGTGATCTATAATGCCGATGCGTTCAATCTTGCCGACGGATCCATGCTCGATGCCCTTATACGCCAGATGCCTGGGGCTGTGCTAACGAGCGATGGAAGGATTACGCTGAACGGGAAACAGATTGAAAGTTTGCTTCTCAACGGGAAAGACTTCTTCAGTGGCGACAACAACGTAATGCTCAATAATCTTCCATCCTACATGGTAGACCGAATAAAAATATATGAGAATAAGAATACTTCGTTAGGAAATCTCGGTTCGAAATCATTGACGATGGACGTAAACCTTAAGAAGCAATACTCTATAGGAATGTTGGGAAACATCGAGTTAGGCAAAGGCAATTTCGACAGATATATGGCGCGCTATTTCATGCTGCGCTTCACTCCGCAATCACGCGTCTCTATGTTCGTATCGATAAACAACCTTAACGACTCACGCATACCTGGACAAGACGGAGGTTGGGGCGAAAGAATGAACGAAGGACACAATGCCACGAAGCAGCTGGGAATAGATTACAACGTGGAAGACCACCGTAAAAGATACGAAGTAAGCGGAAGTGCACAGCTTTCTCATCTCGATAAGGACAATTATACACATACAAACAGCGTCAACTTTATCTCTGGAGGCGACACATACGGATACGGCAACTCTTCGTCGGAAAGTTGCGAGACTTCTATAAGCACATCAAACCATATAAAGTTAAACGTAAAGAAGCTGCAACTCGATTTCCCTGTAAAGTTCAGCTACAATAGGAAAAGTTCTAACTATTCAAACATCTCCGCTTTATTGCAGCAGAATTTTCCGAATCTTTCGAACAAAGAAGTTCTCGACAGTATGTTTTCTCAAAACACAAGAAACATGATACGCAAGGCTGCCATAAACGCTACAAGCAACAAGAACCTTGATAAAGGCTACGATATAAGTGCGGAAATAGCGTTGACTGCCCTTCTTATGATAAAGACCAATCAGGCTCTTTACTTTATGGCAGGAACTAATTATGAAGCCAACAAGCGCGATTACTACTCTCACTACCAGTTGGACTATCCATCGAATCCTAACAGCAAGACAGACTTTCGCAATCAATATGGCAAAACACCTTTCACTAAAAACATAAACAAGGTCGTCTCTCTCAATTATATTCATTTCTTTACCAACAATATTGAATTCAGACCCATTGCCTACTTCTATGAATACAATTATAAGGGAACTTATGACTTTTACAGGCTGGACCATTTGGAAGGATGGGGACAGAACACAGAGCACAAACTGGGCAGACTTCCTTCGGTTACAGACTATATGCAGACTTTAGACAAGAGCAATAGTTATGTATCCAACACCACGTTTTACATAAGAGGAGGAGACTTTAAGCTTTGCTGGAATCAGGAAGAAGACAAGAAAAAGGGATTCTGGAATATCGAAGCCACCATTCCGATAGCATTCCATAAGACACATTATAAATACACTCGCGCAGAGATTGACACCGTTGTTTCGAGAGAGATTTTTCTGTTCAGTCCAAATGCTAAAATAAAATATGTCTACGACAAGAAGAATCGCGATATATGGTTTAACTACAATATGGAAACCCATCCTACGAGCATTACGTATTTCATTGATAACTATCGCGACGACTCCGACCCTCTTAATATAGTGGTTCATAAGGTTAAGCTGAAAGAAGCTCAGGAGCATAAGGTTTCGACAGGATATAGTTATCAAAATATACAGAAGCAGCGTTTTCTGAACTGCAAGGCGGAGTACACTACAACTGCCAATCAGATAGCGATGAATAGTTTCTACAATAGTAAGACAGGCGCTCGAACATCCTATCCCGACAATGTAAATGGCAATTGGCGACTCTACACTACCGCGAACTACTCCACGCCTCTCGATTCTTTCAAACGGCTTGTGCTACAGACAAATTCGTCTATCACCTACAATAAGAGCATCGACCTCATGACCATAGAGAACAGTATCTACAACGAGCGGAGCAAGGTGAGCACCATGTGGCTCTCCGAATCCATAAAACTAAACTACAACCAAAGAAGACTGAAAGTTGGTGCGAATGCAGGGGGAACATGGACGCTTTCTGAGTCCAAACGAGAGGGCTTCAGCCGAATAAGTGCGGTAGACTTCAACTATGGACTGACAGCACAGCTAGACCTGCCGTGGTCAATGCAAATTGGTACAGATTTTACCGTATATTCGCGCAGAGGATACAACGAAAAAGAGATGAACACGAACGACTTGATATGGAACGCACGAATTTCAAAGAAGATTATGAAAGGAAAGCTAACCTTCCTGCTCGATGGGTTCGATATGCTCGGACAACTTAGCAGCATCACGCGAACAGTAAACGCACAAGGGCGCACAGAGACCTACCGAACCGTAATGCCTTCCTACGTCATGCTCCACGCCATCTATCGTCTGGACATTAAACCCAAGAAAAAGCCAGGAGAAAAGTAATGAAAAGCATGAGAGCAGTATACGTACAGCTGTTTGGTCGTATCGGTAACAATCTTTTTCAGATTGCTGCCGCAGCATCGTTGGCAAAGGAAAATCATTGTAAAAGTGCAAAAAACGATTCTCTTCCAGCGAGGGACACCTTATGAATTACGATGAACAAAGCGGCGTAAGAACTTATATTCCGAGACTATCATTTACATTTTCGTGCGCTATTCGTGTATTTTTCTTTAAAAATTCGGATTCGTGAAGACACAGAAAAGGAAACTATCCCTAG
>JAVVVP010000108.1:0-4051 GCA_036652575.1 Bacteroidaceae bacterium | reverse complement strand
ATTGCTTCGGGCAAGCCCTCGCAATGACGAAATACAAAAACAGACTGATAACACCACTGGATTGCTTCGGGAAAAGCCCTCGCAAGGACGGGAAACAAAAAAGCAGAAACCGCCTCACGTCCCACCCAAAAACCGCTCAAACCGCTTCTTTTCCTTCATTTAATTGTTAAAATCGCAAAGTTTTAGGGCTTTTAATGCGCTGTATCAGAATAAATTCGTAATTTTATGCCCTTAATGATTAACAATAAGGTTTAATTTAAAATCAAAGAAAGATGAAAAAAAATTACATTCTTCTCGTCTTAATGCTCATTATGAGCGCGACGTGGTACGGCGCCGAGGCGTCTTGGCAGAAAGGTTTGGTTAAAACCACCTTTGCCGATGGTGATAAAATTGTTCTAGCGAACGACAATGCTCCTTCTACTTTTTGGAAGGTAGACCATTACCTGAATTTGGAGGGTATGAAGCAGGTTGAGGGTCCTAGTGGCATTTTGCCTGATGAGTGTGTTATAGTACTCGAAGCGGCGGGGAAAAACGGAACGGTGGACGGAAAACCGATGTTTTACCTCAAGCAAGTGGCGACTGGTTTATACTATGGTGGCGCGGGAACAACGGGTCAAAAAGCAGATGCCGTTGCATTTGAAATTTTGGTCAATAATAAAAAAGTGGCTCCGTTCAAATCAAAGGATAATGCCGATGAAGCTACAGGAACCTGTGACTCTATTACCCGTTGTGCGCAAGCAGATACAAAAACAATTGTTTTTGCTACGGTTTTGGCCTCAGGAGATAATGCCGATGCCGTTACATGGCTTTCGGTATATCAACCAGATATGGTAACGGGCGTTTATCGCGACACCAACGCTTGGCATGCTTACAATGTGACGCAGGATGTGGATCCTCTCGTGGAATTGGGACTCTTGATAGATTCTTATAAAAATCTGAGTTTCACCACTTCGCCCACCAAGGCTCCTGGCTATTTCCCCGAAGAGCTGGTGACGGGTTATACCACAGCTTTAGAGGCTGCGAATAACATATTGAACGTCGACGGTGCAGGCTTTACACCAGAGGCTATAAACGCCGCGAAAGCTGCGCTCAAAGCTGCGAAAGAAGCAGTAGAAAAATCGGGTTATCCGATGAAGGCTGGTTATTTCCGCTTCCGCAGTGCGATTCCTTCTTTCCTTGAAAAACAAGGCGTAGAAAAGGCAATGTATGTAGATGTCAAGAATAACCTTGTTTTGAGCTGGGATACCTTGAACGTAAAGAATGCTTACTTTATTTTTAAAGTAGAACCCGCTGCTGACGGCAAAAATTGGTCTGTTCAAAACTTGGGTACCGATACCTATATAAGTACAGCTCCTGCAAGCTCTGCGATTGCTACTACCGAAGAACAGGTGACCGATCAGATTTTCACCGCAATTGGTTCGGGTCAATGGAACATTGCGAACGTGACCAACAAAACAGCTTACCACACCTTAGGACACTCTTCTGGTGCGGGCAAAAAGGGTACCGTTGTTCCTTATAATGGTACCATCAATTCGGGTTCTGCGTGGTATGCTGACGAAATAACCGATCTCGTTCTCATTGATTCGTTGAATAACGCAATGGTACAGATTAAGATTCAGATGAAGCTAAATCTACAGATGAAAACGTTACTCGCAAAGGCTAAAAAATCGTATGACAAAGGTTGGGTCTTTAAAAATTTAATCAAGGAGTCTACTCAACTTTCAACCAATGCATTGCAAACGGACGAAGGTTCTTTGGAAAATCTTTTAGATGGTAAGACAAATACTTATTTCCACTCTCGTTGGGGAGGTGAAGCAGTGAATGAATACCATTACTTACAAGTAGCTCTTAAGGAGCCTGTGTCTTCGTTCCGGATGTATACTTATATGCGTGAAAATGAGCACAATCGTCCAGACTCAATGGTGATTTCTGCTTCAAAGGATGGAGAAACTTGGACGGAAATTTGTAGCCTTCCAAATGAAAATGATACCCTTCCTTATACCAAAGGAACCCCTTCTTTTGATTCGAACCCAATTAATTTGAATGACTCTTATAGTCACATACGTTTTACCGTGATTCTGACTTCTTGGGGTAATCAAAAGCACCAAGGGAAAAAAGACGGAGATTATTGCTTTAACGGTTATCCTTTCTTTACCTATTCAGAGTTCCAACTCTATCCAGGAGATGGAAAGTTTGATCCAACCTCTCAGAATGGTTTATACCCAGAGGCAAAAGTGCTGAAATCAGCGATTGAAGAAGCAGATACCCTCAAGGTACCTACCGCCGAACAAATTGCAACGTTGCAAGCAGCGCTTGATGCTTATACAGCTGTATTTGTGGATACCGAACCTTTCACAACGGAAATTGCAGCAGCCCAAAAATTATCTGAAATGGCTACTCCTGGTGAAGAAATGGGACAATCTCCTCAAACGGACATCGATGCTTTAGTAGCCGCTGTTGCTGCTGCGAAGGCTGTTGTTTTCTATACGCCAGAAACGGGTTATATCAAGACCGCAGACCTTAAGGCAGCGCATGCGACACTCATAGCTGCCAAAAAAGCATTCTTGGCTTCCGTGAAATCGGTTACACCAAAGCAATGGTATTACATTCAGAGCCGTATGGCACAACTGAATGAGGATGGAACGGTTAGAGAAGACACACGTTACGATAACGGTATCTATGCTGTTAAAGATGCCCTCAAGTGGGGTGGTGTTGTAAACCAGGTCTTCAGCGCGTTTACAGAAACGGCTTATATGTGGCGCTTCCTTGCGATGACGGACTCTACTTTTGCAATACAGAATTTGGCAACAGGTCAATACATGGATGCCATTGCAAAAACAGTTACACAAGTAAAACTATCTGCTACGCCAGTTCCTTTCTTTGTGAATTTTATTGGCTCTTCTCAGTTTGCTCTTGTTCCGAACGTAAAGGATGCTTTGCCTCTTCACGCACAGGTTGCAAATAGCGCCATTGTAGGTTGGCAAGACGGTGCCAATTCTGCTTCGGCTTGGACGTTTGCTCCAATTGTTGATGCTCCTGAAGTTGTTGCAAGAAGCATGGAGAGCAATACCATCACAACGATGACGCTTCCTTTTGCTTATCCAGTATCTGCTGTATTTGGTTATGATGGAGAAAATAATGCACTCGAAGATCACACGCTCTATAGCATTGTAGGCAAAGAAGGCCCCGACGGTGCCGCTACCGCTATTAAGTTACACGCCTATGTTGCTGGCGATATAATTCCTGCTGGAACGCCTGTCATTGTTACTACGGGTGATTATGAAAATGCTTACAATGCAGAAGCTGCAATGGGTACTTATATGATCGATCTCTCTGGATATGCAGATCTTTCTTCTCTTGCACCTTCTACTTATTTAGACGTTGTCAGTGCTCCATTATCTGCAAACGGTCTAGTGGGTACCTTCCAATCTGTCGCTGTTTCTCACCATGGAGTTGGTCTCCTTGAATTGGGCAAGCTCCGTGTTGTAAACGAAGACAAGGGTGAAGCAACGGGTTGTTTGTCTGGTTACATTGAAGAGTCTCAAATCAAAACGATTGAAGGCCTTTCTGTAGACAAGATTCTTCCTATCGGAGAAGGTGATCCTTTGAACATCGGTGGCATTACCAACGACAACGGTTCGAAGAAGAATACCATTGTTACACTAAAGGGTCTACCTGCAGGTTCTTCTGTAAAAGATCTCAAACCAGGTATTTATATCATCAACGGTAAAGCGGTTCGTTTCTAAAGAACTCTTTTTCCAAATCGCAAAAAAGCGCATTCCCTTTTGGGAGTGCGCTTTTTTTGCGCTCTTGTTTTTGGGGCTCGTCCCACCCATTTCATCGGATTGGTAATCGGATGAAACGGATCTTTGAACATCGTTGGCATTACCCATGCCAACGGATTGCAAATCCGATGAAACGGAACGTGTCGTGCGTTGTGTCACCGCCTAAGAAAGGAACTAAAAAAGTCGAGCGCCCTCCTTTTGTTCTTCGAGCGCCCTCCTTTTCAACTTCGAGCGTGCTCGATGTTTTCGAGAAGAGGGTAACCGTT
>JAVVVP010000107.1:0-4180 GCA_036652575.1 Bacteroidaceae bacterium | reverse complement strand
TCCGAAAGCATCATAATGCTTGGAAACAGTATCACCAACGGTAACGAATGGTGCGAAGCCTTTGGCAACAACAACATTCTCAACCGAGGTATTAGCGGAAACTCTTCTTCCGAAGTATTGGCTCGTTTAGAGCCGATCATTAGTGGCAAACCTAAAGCCGTGTTCTTACTCATCGGCATCAACGACGGGAACAACCCAACAGGTACGGTCAACAACATCACCGCAATCATAGACCAAATCCAAAAAGGTTCACCGTCCACAAAAATATACGTGCAAAGCGTACTACCCGTGAACAATACCTTCGCTAATTTTGGACAAAACCAAAACGGTGCCGTAGTCGTCAACATCAATAAGCAATTACCCGCCATTTGTCAACGTAAAGGAGTTACCTTTGTCGACGTATGGTCTGAACTACGCACTTCCACGACCGACAACAATTTGAACAAAGCTTATACCAACGATGGACTTCATATGCTCGGAGCAGGTTACCGCAAATGGGCTACGGTGATTGAAGAACTCGTAGGTACACCGTCTACTTACCTAGACCAACCCTTTACACCTATCCAAAACATCAATCACAACTACATAAACCAACGCCTCTCCGACTTTGCAGCACTACCAGTTCAGAACGGAGACGTTCTGATGCTCGGCGACTATTATATAAATACAGGCGAATGGCATGAGCTCCTATGCAATCCACAAGTGAAGAATCGCGGTATCGGTATTGATATGCCTGTATCAAGCATCAACCTTACCAATCTCTATGAGATGCTTCCCCACGTTATCAAAGGAAACCCATCGAAAGTATTCCTCTATTGTGGACTCGTAGACCTTCTCAATAAAACAACACCTACAGATGCCGCAGCCCGACTCAAAAAAACAATAGAGTACATAAAGAGTCATTCGCAAGCCCACATCTACCTACAATCACTCTTACCCCGCAACAATGCGGCAGAGAACACAGGCGTTATCACACACTACAACAACGAGATTGCAAAACTAGCCGACAACGACCGCGTCCACTACATCAATCTTTATACCTCCTTTATCGATAACAACAGCAATAAAATTAAACCTATTTATGCGAGCAATGCATCAAACATCTCTGCCCTCGGCTATACCCACTGGGCTAATTTAATCTACAAAGACATAGACCCTACTATTTTACCTCTTTCTGAGAACTTCATACGCTTAAAATCAACGATCAATACGACCGAAAAACTTCTCACCAACGTAACACCAGGCACTGAAATGGGCTGCTATGACCCCGCAGCTTGTGATGTACTCAAACAAACCCTTAAAGATGCAAAACTCGTTCTTGCATCGCCCACCGCAACAGCACAAGAACAAGCTGACCAACAAGAGAAGCTAGAGGCTGCAATCACCAAACTCAAAGCGACTCTCGTTCTCCCCTTCGTGAGCGATGCAAGCCACACCTATTGGTACCGTCTCTCTACACCCGATCGCGGCAATCGTTACCTAACCTCTAACGGAGACGAACAAGGGGCTACGGGCGAAACCTCTATCGCGAGCAACCATTCACAATGGAAGTTTGTACAAAGAATCGATAACTCGTGGGATATTCAAAACAAAGCCAACAACACTTACCTTTCACCCCTAGCAAACGCAAACACACAACTATCCTGCACAACAGATCAACCCTCACAAGGTTGGACACTAAATCCTGCAGCAAGCATTGGACGTTACATCATCACAAGTGGAACCGTACAGCTCAACCAAACGAATGGCGCACCCGTATTCAATTGGGGAGGAGGATCGAATCTCAACGACCTCGGTTGCCAATACAAAGTAAGCCCCGTAGACACAGATATTGAAAAACTACCCGAAGCTATCTATACCCTCAACACCACCACCTTTGATGGTCAAACACCCTTGCGCCTCACCAACGAACAAGCCGCAATTCTTTTCAAGTTGAATGCTTGTACAGTCGTGATGGACCTCACGGCTACAACCGCATCCTCTACTCCTCAATACCTTATTGGCAGTAGCAATACAGACCTCACCTCTCAATTTTTCGGTATTGCGCTCTATGGGAATACGAGCTTCGGCGTACGCTACACCAACAAAGAAGGAGCAGAAGGTTATTACTCTGGTAAATTTGCAAATGCAGCCGATGCTCTAACGCGTCACCAGCTCGTTTTCACGATGCAACCAACCCAGCCAAACTATATCTACTACAAAGAAGGCATCGTTCAAAAAGAAACAAACGTGGTTGCAAACTATCCCTATACCATTTTCGGAAATCTTCCTGCCGTAAAAGCAATCACTATTGGGGGACTTATTACAGCGAACGAACCGAACAAATATCCTTTCAAAGGAACCATTCATTCCTTACGCATCTATCCCTCTGTACTCACCGCCACACAAATAGCAAGCATTGTTTATCCAGAAGATACACCGAGCAGCATTACTCCGTCCACGTGTATCAAAAACACGCTAACCTTTGACGGTACAACCCTTTGGACAAACGACAAAGCGCAAACCCGCGCACTCTCTATCTTCCGTTCAAACGGAGAAATAATTCAAAAGACAGAGCAAACCTCTTCACAACGTTTTAGTCTTAAAAATGTACCACAAGGCACCTATATTATCCAAGTTGTCACAGACCAGGGAGCTACTTATGGTAACAAAATACAACGCTAAAAAGAATCAGCGCGATTCTTAAAAATAAGCAACTCCGCAGAAAGTAAGAAAGAGCAGAGCGTAGCGAATCAACTGTAAAAGTGTTCGTTACGCTCTGTTTTTGGTGATGAGTGGCACTGATAAAAAATAAAGAGATCCCTGCTACAATATGATGAGAGTACTTCATAATATTGTGTTTTTGTACTTTATATCTTGTTTTATAGATGAATTTTATGTACCTGCTACTTCACCATCACCTTTACGGTTTTGTTCCCATACCGCACAACATAGATTCCTGCGGGCACGGAGAGTTCTGCGCGCCCTTGAACGGGAGTTAGTGTGTGTATCAAGATACCAGCAGAGTTGAATGCATAAGCTTTCGCATTTTCGTTTAGAGATTCCACTACAATCTTGCCGTCCCGACTATAGATCCTGGTGGCATCTGTCGTGGCATCTTCCACAAAAGTAGGAGGAGTGTCGACTATGTTCTTAAAGAGACCCCAATCCGATTTTTTGTAAGCTTCCACACAACCTTTCGGTACATAAAGTGTTACAGCGTCAACGTTGAGACCGTCCAACGAAGAATCCGTCATAGATGGAGGAGTCGGATTTCCTTTCATCACAATCGTTCGAAGATTGGTGCAGCCCTTAAATACTGATCCGTCTATAAATGTTATAGACGAAGAAATTTCCACCCATGTAAGACTGGTACAACCTTCGAATGCACGCCATCCAATTTGTGTATGAAACCATGGAGGGGTAAACATACGTTCGGAAGAAGCACGGGCTGCATTCTTCTGGTCAAGTTCGTTGTTTATCTTAAATGTTTTAAGATTGGTGCAACCATAGAATGCAAAGTCGAGTATATTGCTATAATAATAAAATGTTACGGATGTAAGACCTGTACAATTCTTAAACGCGCTTTGCTCTACGTATTCAAGATCTGCGTACCTGCTCCAGGTCCAATCATCTGGTACAAAAATCATTTCGGGTGCAGTATAATCTCCCTCATATTCTTTAGAACAAGAAACTATGCCAACATGGTTGGCATAAAACTCATCATTACTACTGTAATGATACTTGTATGTAATAAGCCCTTTGTTAAACGTTATGTCTTTGTACGGTTGTGCACTTAGCCTTATGCTTAGCAATGCTAATGCGATAAAAAAATAAATACGTTTCATTATTTTGATAGTTTTATTGTAAATGTAGATTAAGTCTTTATTATAAGAGTATTGCAAAGTTATAATTTTATTTTCGATTCGTCATCCGATTTTTCTGGTTTTTATTCCTATTTCCTGCAACTATTTCCTGCAACCATCAGGTTGTTTTCGAGAACATGTATAAAACTTCAAGTTGTCCAATTTTTTGTGTAAACCTACATGAGAAACGAATATTTTTATGTATGTTTGTACCCGTAATGTAAAAAAAATATGATTAAAAAGGAACATGCTGAATATTGGATTACACGCCTGAAGATGGCATCACATCCGGAAGGCGGTTATTTTCGAGAAGAATATCGGGCGGAGAAATCAAT
>JAVVVP010000106.1:0-4245 GCA_036652575.1 Bacteroidaceae bacterium | reverse complement strand
TGGGTAAGAGATATGCTTGTTGATGGTAAAATGGATACTGCTTGCGAATTAGCAGGACGATATATTGGGCAAAACTCGTATAGTGGAATTTATAAGGCGATTGAAAAATTAGAAAATCGAAAATAGGATAAGATATTCCACACTCATCTTGTCGCAGACTGTTGCTATATCCTAAAAAAAAGAGAAATCATCGCCTTCTATATATATTTCTATCAAGATATATGGAAGAGGCGCAGGACGATTGTTCTTTCCATTATCTAAAATTTATAATTATACAGATAAAACTAAAATAGATGGTATTGAAAAATATAAATAGTTACATTACTCAAGTTTCGGAAGTGGTTTTTATGCAGTTTGAGCGAGCTCCCTCATAGCCCTCAACCTCTGGTTATCAATCAGAATTTACGAGAGTAGTTTCTCTTGATCCATACAGAAGAGTTCGGCAACAATAGCAACGACTTGTATGATGGTCTCCCAGATTGCTTCAACAACGGTCAGTTCTTTTACTGTCACGGACCGCGTACATCCCGAGATAAAACATGGCGCTCACGTTCTTTGAAATCGGTATATGCCATTGTTTGACTGGATGCCATTCACTATAAAGTGAGGAAGCTAATTCCTGGTTAAGTGCTCTCACCGACCTTCAGAATCGGGGTGTGGATGATATTCTCATTGCTTGTGTGGAGGGTCTTAATTTCTTCTCTATTAAAGGATTAAATACATAATACCTTGTTAAAAGAGCGTCTCTTTAAACATTAAAATGCGTAAAACCTTCTTCTATGTAGAATTAAACGCTTACTTTTGCTTGACTAAAAACAACTCATTATGAAACGCATTTATCTTTTACTCCTAGCCTTTATGGCCGTTCCTACGGTGTCAAGCTATTTGTATGCGCAGTCATACAATGATGATGATTCGGAATATTCGAATATATCTTATGATGATAACGATGAATTGGCAAATGATGATCGCTCAATAGATGAATATAACCGTCGTTATCGAAATTCAGCCCCCCAAATGAAGAGGGATGATTCGAATGATACGCTCTATATAGACGATAAAAAGAAGAATGATTCCTACTATACGGATTCAGATGAACAAGACGACTATAATTATTCGCGGCTTATGATTCGTTTTCATAGTCCACGCCTTGGAATGCCGCTCAGTAGTTCTGTTTATTGGGATTTGACTTATGATCCTTATTCGGATTCGTGGTATGATTATCCAGATACTCGTTATGGTTATGCTTATCCAGGTAGCTATATGTGGGATGTTTATTATTCACCTTATTATTATAGTTGGTCTCGTTGGGCTTTCTATGACTCCTTCTATCAATTTGGTTGGTCTAATTATTGGGGGTGGGGAGGTTATCCCTATCATTCCATTTGTTATCACCCACATTATATTGTAAGCCATCGTCCCTCTTATAGCCGTCCGTCTTACGTGGGAAACCATCGTCCTGGAATAGGAACTCGTCCCTCGTTCGGGCAGCCACATCGCCCTTCGCAAGTAGGCAATCGTCCCTCTTATGTGGGCGATAATCGTCCTAGTTATTATGGAGGTCGTCCTGGAAGTCGTCCCAGTAGCCGCCCTAGTGCTGGTATGGGAAATATGAATGGCAATGTAGAAGGCACGATTTATAATCGTCCAAGACCTTCTAATCGTCCTTCGGGGGTCGGGTCAGAAACTCGAAAAAGACCAACCTCTAATAGCACTCGTCCAGCCGTTCCAAATCGCCCTCGTGGTGAAAATTCAACGATGCAAAATAGACCACCAACCCTTATTCGTAATATGGAGACAGGGGGCGGTATCAATAGAGGCGGTGGTATGCGAGGCGGTAGCCGTCCATCCGCTATTGGTAATCGTGGTGGCCGTAGATAAAATAAATGTCCAAACAATACAAACGAATAAAAACGAATAAGACCGTATGAAACTATCCTTTTTTGCAACAGCTGCTTTTGGATTAAGCTTGCTCTTTACCTCTTGTCATTCATCTAAAACCTCTATCTCTGAAGGAGTTAACGGTGAATGGAACGTTATAACGCTTAATGCGGAGGAAATAACACCTTCCGAAAATACTCCAGTTCTTGGATTTGATAAGAAACGGTCTGCTATCTATGGCTTTACAGGTTGTAATCGCCTAACAGGAAGATATAATACTGCTGACTTAAACAAGGGTATGATTGATTTCGCTGCTTTAGGTTGCACACGTATGCTTTGCCATGACGATAAGTATGAAACAAAATTTCTGAAGACTTTAGGTGATGTAAAGACCCTTAAAACACAAGGTTCAAAGATGATTCTTCTGGATAAAGACGGAAAAACCATTGTTGTGCTTAAGAAAAAGTAAAAAACAACGCATAACTAGATTCTTTTTTTTGCAAAGTAAAGAAAACTGATTATCTTTGCACAATATTATATAGATTGTGCAATGGAAAATAATCAAAGTTTTCTTTACTTTGTAGAGGAAAGTATAAAACAACATTGGGATTTAGATGCCCTAACAGATTACGAAGGAACGACGTTACAATACAAAGATGTTGCTAGAAAGATAGAAAAGCTGCACATCTTGTTTTCTAACGCAGGCATAAAGCCAGGTGATAAAATAGCTTTGTGTGGACGAAATAGCGCGAATTGGGCTGTTTCATTTTTAGCTTCACTCACTTATGGAGCTGTAGCTGTTCCCATCTTGCATGAATTTAAAGAGGAACAAATCCACAATATCGTAAATCATTCAGAGGCAAAATTGTTGTTTGTTGGCGATCAGGCATGGCCAACGCTGAATGCAGCAGAAATGCCTTATTTGGAAGGAGTAATAGATCTACAAGAATATGCGTTGTTGGTTAGTAGGACTGAACCTTTGACGGTGGCTCGTGAAAACTTAAATCGTTTCTTTGGCGAAAAATACCCAAAGAATTTTCGTGCAGAACACGTTCACTATCGTAGAGATCAGAGCGAAGAGCTCGCTTTAATCAATTATACTTCTGGGACAACTAGTAATTCGAAAGGTGTTATGTTGCCTTATCGTGCGGTGTGGTCTAATTTAGACTTTGCACAAAAAATGATTGGTACGCATATTCAGAAAGGAGATAAAGTTATCTCTATTCTTCCGATGGCACACATGTATGGGATGTCCTTTGAATTTATTTTTGAATTTTGCTCTGGTTGCCATGTGTTTTTCTTGACACGTATACCTAGTCCTAAAATAATCTTTAAAGCTTTTGCAGAAATACAACCTCGCATCGTGATTGCTGTGCCCCTTATCATTGAGAAAATAATCAAGAAAGCGGTACTTCCCACATTGCAAACGCCACGCATGAAAATGCTGCTGAAATTACCTGTTATCAATCAAAAAGTGAAAGAAAAGGTGTGCCAGCGTTTGCAAGCAGCCTTTGGTAATAATTTCTATGAAATCATTATTGGTGGAGCCGCTTTTAATCGTGAAATAGAAGCCCTTCTTCATAGTATTGGTTTTAACTTTACGGTGGGTTATGGAGCTACGGAGTGCGCACCTATTATTAGTTATGCAGATTACACCACCTTCGTACCAACCTCGTGTGGTAAAGCCGCTCCACGAATGGAAGTAAAAATAGATAGTATCGATCCTTACAATAAAGTGGGTGAAATATTGGTGAAAGGAGCTAATGTGATGCTTGGATATTACAAAAATCCAGAGGCTACAAAGGAGGCACTCGATGCAGAAGGCTGGTATCATACGGGAGATTTAGGGCTTGTAGATACAGAAGGAAATATATACATAAAAGGTCGTTCTAAGAATATGTTGCTTGGTGCGTCTGGTCAGAATATTTATCCAGAAGAAATAGAAGACAAGCTCAACAATATGCCTTTAGTGAATGAGTGTGTCGTCATTCAAAAGGGAGAAAAGCTCTATGGATTGATATATCCTGATTATGATGCAGCACGTAAGCTTGGATTGGAAAGTGAAGATTTGGTGAAAGTGATGGAACAAAATAGGGTAGAACTGAATGCTGCGCTTCCAAACTATTTGCAGCTTGCAGGTATAAAGATTTATAAAGAGGAATTTGAAAAGACTCCAAAACGAAGTATCAAACGTTTCTTATACAAAGATGAAGAGATTTAAAGTGTCCCGTTCATAGAACCTTTAACAAAGGCTTTGGAAGGATTCACGGCGCTCGTTTCTTCTTTTCGCGAAAAGTTTAAGGATGGGGAAAGAAAGGGAGATTCAGAAAAGCAGAAAGATGATTTTTTATAATGCTATAAAAA
>JAVVVP010000105.1:0-4276 GCA_036652575.1 Bacteroidaceae bacterium | reverse complement strand
GTCTACCCCAAATACGCAAAACATTAGCCACAGATGTGGAAGCGGCCTATAAAGGAGATCCCGCAGCCGAAAGCTATGGCGAAGTCATCAGCTGCTACCCAGCCATAAAAGCACTAAGCAACTACCGCATAGCACACGAGCTCTTGTTGCTCGGTGTGCCCTTGATACCACGCATTATAACAGAAATGGCACATAGCGAAACAGGTATAGACATCCACCCCGCCGCGCAAATAGGCAGCTATTTCACCATCGACCACGGCACAGGAGTTGTGATCGGAGCAACGTGCATCATCGGATCGGGCGTAAAACTATACCAAGGCGTGACATTGGGTGCTAAAAGTTTTCCATACGACGAAAACGGAAATCCAATAAAAGGAATCGCACGACACCCCATACTCGAAGACGATGTCATTGTGTACTCGAACGCGACCATCTTAGGACGCATCACCGTGGGAAAAGGGTCTATAATAGGAGGAAATATATGGGTTACGGAAAGCGTAACACCAGGATCACATATTGTACAACGTAAAAATACGAATCACCGATAGATGGAAGAATTTGAACTCATCGCAAAAACCTTTCAAGGACTTGAAGAGGTTTTAGCAAAAGAGCTAACAGAACTGAATGCAAATAACATTCAGATTGGAAGAAGAATGGTAGCCTTTACGGGCAACAAAGAAATGATGTATAAAGCGAACTTTGCCTTGCGCACCGCTACACGCATTCTTAAACCAATAAAGCACTTTAAAGCACGCACGGCGGACGACGTGTATAATGCCATTCGAGAAATTGATTGGAGTCAGTACTTAGATCTCAAAACGACATTTGCAGTAGATTCTGTTGTCTACTCTGAGGAATTTAGGCACTCTAAATTTGTGGCTTATAAAGTAAAAGATGCCATCGTGGATTATTTTCGCGAAACAACGGGCGAACGTCCGAACATCCGCATCTCGAACCCAGACATTAAGCTAAACATTCATATAGCAGACGACAAATGTACTCTATCACTCGACTCTTCGGGCGAAAGTCTACACCATCGTGGCTATCGTCAAGCCACAGTGGACGCTCCAATAAACGAGGTGCTTGCGGCTGGAATGATACTGTTAAGTGGTTGGAACGGAGAATGCGACTTCATCGACCCTATGTGCGGATCGGGAACCATCGCCATCGAAGCAGCCCTTATCGCTCGCAATATGGCACCAGGACTCTTTCGCAAACAGTTTGCCTTTGAAAAATGGAAAGACTTTGACCGCGAAATGTACGAAAACATCTACAACGACGACTCTAACGAGCGGGAATTTGAACACCACATTTATGGCTACGACATAGCACAAGCCGCGATTGCCATTGCTACCGAAAACGTGAAAGCCGCGGGCGTTACGCAAACGATAAGTCTTGCCGTTCAACCCTTTCAGCAATTCATCCAACCAACGGAAAAGAGCATCATCATCATGAACCCTCCTTACGGAGAGCGCATCGCTGCGCCCGACATCCTCGGGCTCTATCGGATGATCGGAACGCAATTTAAACACCAATTCATAGGAGGCGAAGCGTGGGTATTAAGTTATCGCGAAGAATGCTTCACTCAGATTGGACTAAAGCCAAGTTTGAAAATACCATTGTTTAATGGCTCTCTGGATTGCCAATATCATAAATATCAAATTTTTGACGGTAAATTCAACGACTTCCGCGCCAACGATGGCGAGATTAAAACAGATGACGAGCGTAGACAAATGGCCGAGAAGCGCAGGTTCAAACAACATCGCGACTTTAAAGAGTCTATCGTAGACACGGTGAGCGACGAAAGCGATGGTATACCTAGCTACGTACTCAAAAAACACCGCGATTTTGTGGAAAGCCGCGAACGCATTCGCCGTCCTCGACACAGCGAACCAGGAGAGCGCAAAGCCTTCGGGGAACGCAAACCGTTTAGCAGCGGAGAGCGCAAGCCTTTTGGTGAACGCAACTCATTTGGAAGCGGTGAACGTAAATCCTTTAGTGGGAAGACAGGAGAGCGGAGGGCTTCAGACCGAGATCACAAGCCTAGATCTTTCGGACGTGATGGAAAACCGTTCACAAAAGAGAAAGGTGATGAATAAGAGACTTTTTGGAATCGTATGCAGTATGCTGCTATTGACATCGACCCTTATGGCACAACAGAAAAAAAGTTTTACGTTAAACGATTTACTTCCTGGTGGTAGTACCTTTTGGAATTTACAACCTGAACATCTTTTCACCACGTGGTGGGGAGATGTTTTAGTGAAAACAGAGGTAGACAAATGCAGCAGCATAGAGGCTCAGAAAAAGCAGAAAACGCTATTTACGTTAGACCTCATCAACCGTATAATGGGCGCGACGGACAAAAATAAAGTTCGTAGCCTACACAACGTTCGTTTCCCTTACCTTGGCAAAACGCAAGTGCTCGTCACCTCGGACAAGCAACTGTTACTCGTGGACTGGAAAGCCAAAAGCGTGGTATGGAGCAAAAACAAAGTGCCAGGAGCTATCGCAAACGATATGACCTACGCAACCCGAAACGAAGCCTACGTGAAGGAACACAACTTATACGTAATGACGGCGGATGGAAAAGAACATCAAGTTTCCACCGATGGCAGTCCATCCTTCGTGTACGGACAAAGTGTGCATCGTGACGAATTTGGCATCAACAAAGGAACTTTTTGGAGTCCAAAGGGACATCTACTGGCCTTCTATCGGATGGATCAAAGTATGGTAACAGACTATCCACTCGTTGACATCTCGAAAAGAATCGCTTCGTACGAACCAGAGAAATATCCGATGGCGGGAACGACAAGTCACAAAGTAACAGTAGGAGTCTTCAACCCTCAAACCGATCAAACCATCTGGTTACAAGCGGGAGACCCTACGAATCGCTATTTCACAAATATTTCGTGGAGCCCCGATGAGAAAACCATCTATCTGATTGAACTCAATCGCGACCAAAATCACGCAGAGCTCATCGCCTACGATGCCACAACGGGAGAACGCAAAGCAAAACTCTACGAGGAGCGTCATAACAAATATGTTCATCCAACACACGGACTCACCTTCTTGCCTTGGGACGACCATTTGTTTCTTTATCAAAGTGAACGCGATGGCTACAACCATTTATACCTCTTCGACACCACGGGGAAAGAAATAAAGCAACTAACCAAAGGGAAATTCATAGTGAACGAATTACTTGGTTTTAACAGCAAAACAAAAAGTGTCATTCTCAAAAGTACCGAAGCCTCGCCCATACAGAAAAATCTATATAGCGTCAATGTGGCGACAAGCAAACGTACCTTGCTCGATGCAGGGACGGGTGTTCACAACGGCGTATTATCGGCAAATGGCACGTTCCTCTGCGACCGCTATTCCGCGCCAGGCATTGCCGTAAGCTACGATCTCGTGAATACTCAAACCGCAAAGCAAACAAAGCTGCTAACGCCTGCAGACCCTTGGGAACACTATAATTTGCCAGAGGTGACGTGTAGCACGTTAAAAGCCGCAGACGGCAAAACAGATCTCTATTATCGATTAGTGAAACCCATTGGTTTTGACCCTACCCAAAAATACCCAACCATTGTCTATACTTACGGAGGACCAGGTTTACGCCTGGTTGAAGCAACCAACCTGTATCAATGCCGCGGTTGGGAACTCTATATGGCACAAAAGGGATATGTTATCTTTGTACTCGACAACCGTGGGAGTTGCGAACGTGGATTAGATTTTGAGAATGCCACCTTCCATCAATTGGGAAACGAAGAGATGAAGGACCAACTAAAGGGTGTGGAATATCTGAAAAGTCTGCCTTATGTGGATGCTCATCGTCTGGGTGTGCACGGCTGGAGCTTTGGTGGATTTATGACGACGAATCTAATGCTTAGTTATCCTGATGTGTTCAAAGTTGGTGTAGCTGGAGGTCCTGTTATTGATTGGCAATATTACGAAGTGATGTATGGAGAACGCTATATGGGAACGCCTCAAACAAACCCTGAAGGATACAAGAATAGCAACCTGCGACTCAAGGCAGGAAACCTGAAAGGACGACTCCAAATCATTTTTGGATACAACGACCCTGTTTGCGTGCCACAACATACCCTCTCGTTTCTACGTGCCTGCATTGATGCAGGAACACAGCCCGACCTCTTCACCTATCCTGGACAAGAGCATAATATGGCAGGACAAGACCGCGTACACTTGCACGAACGCATCACCCGATACTTTGAAGACTATTTAAAATAAAGTCTTATTTAGGAGACTGTCATTTAAAAAA
>JAVVVP010000104.1:0-4413 GCA_036652575.1 Bacteroidaceae bacterium | reverse complement strand
TGTAGTAGAACGTCGTCCATAAATTTAGATAAATATGAAAAGAATAATGTTAGTATTCGGGACTCGTCCCGAAGCCATCAAAATGGCTCCATTAGTGAAAGCATTTCAGCAGGATTCCGCTGCATTCCAAACGATTGTTTGCGTAACGGGACAACACCGCCAAATGCTCGATCAAGTGTTACAACTGTTTGAGATAACACCCGATTATGACCTTGACATCATGAAGCAGGGACAGGATCTGACCGATGTAACTTCTCGCGTACTGACAGGACTTCGTGATGTGTTGACCGAAGCCAACCCCGACGTTGTACTGGTTCATGGCGACACCACTACGAGTACGGCGGCAGCATTGGCGGCATTCTACGGGCAAATCCCTGTGGGGCATGTGGAAGCAGGACTGCGCACACACAACATCTATAGCCCTTGGCCTGAAGAAATGAATCGCCAACTTACGGGAAGAATCGCTACTTACCACTTTGCCCCCACACCGCTGAGTCGGCAGAATCTGCTGGCAGAGGGAGTCTGTGAAGATAAAATCATTGTTACGGGCAATACCGTTATTGATGCTCTGTACTGGGTGGTAAACAAGATAAAAGAAGACAACTCCCTGAACGTAGAGTTGAAAGAGTTGCTTCTGCAAGCCGGCTATGACACGAATCGTTTGTCGGAAGGAAAGAAGCTTGTACTCATCACGGGGCATCGTCGTGAGAACTTCGGCGATGGGTTTATCCATATGTGTAAAGCCATCAAATCGTTAACGGAGAAATACCCGAATGTTGACTTTGTGTATCCGATGCACTTGAACCCCAACGTGCGCAAACCGATTCAGGAGGTGTTTGGCCCAACGTATGGAGACAACATGTTCTTTATCGAACCGCTTGAATATTTGAGTTTTGTTTACCTGATGGAACAAAGCACGATTGTGTTGACCGACAGCGGTGGCATCCAGGAAGAAGCCCCTGGACTGGGCAAGCCTGTTCTTGTGATGCGGGACACGACGGAACGTCCCGAAGCCTTGGAGGCGGGCACGGTGAAGTTGGTAGGTACGGATTTCGACAAAATCATAACGGAGGTTTCGCATCTTTTGGATGATGAGACATATTATACGGCAATGAGTCAGGCGGTCAATCCCTATGGAGATGGAATGGCGTGCGAGAGAATTGTTAGTCAATTAATGTAAATATACTTATGATAAAATCAGCTATAGGCATTATCGGTGCAGATAAATGTGCAAGTTGTTTTCTTTGTGGTGATGTTTGCTCCAAGGATGCAATTGTCATGAAATACGATGAAGAAGGATTCTATAAGCCTTTTGTAAATCAAGATTTATGTAATAATTGTGGGGCTTGTGCTCTTTCTTGCCCTGTTCTTCACGATGAAAAAAAGATTCCATCTTTTGAAAAGCCGAAAGTCTTTGCTGCATGGAATAACGATAAAGAAATACGCCTGAAGAGTTCCTCTGGAGGCATCTATTATGCCATGGCACAATGGTTTTTAGAATTAGGAGGTTATGTTTGCGGTGTGAAATGGAAAAATGGGAATGTTATTTTTGATATAGCACACAACACAGAAGAATTAATTCCATTTTTAGGCTCGAAGTATTTACAGGCTGATGCATCGCATATTTACTCACAGATAAAAAATTTCTTATCACAAGGCAAAAAAATAATGTTTGTTGGTTTACCTTGCCAAACTCAAGCATTGAGTAATATTATAAGTAATGATAATTTATTCATTGTCGACTTGGTTTGTGCAGGGGTTCCATCTTACAAAATCTTCAAAAAATATTGTGATGAAACTTTTCCTACGCAATCGATAGATAAAGTTAATTTTCGTTCAAAGAGAACAGGATGGAGAAAATACTCTATAGAGTATTTTTCATCAAACAAAGCAGTTTTTAGAAATAGAGCTATTTCTGATCCTTTCTTCAATGGTTTCAACACAACTATGTATTACAACAAAGGATGCTATACATGCAAGTTGAATACATTACCACGTCGAGCTCATATTACCCTATGTGATTATTGGGGAGCTAAAGGAATGTTAGATACGCGAGAAGGAACCTCTCTGATACTGATTAATGACTCAATAGGCCAGGAATGGATGGATAAGTTTCTTCAAGAAAGAGGAAATCAATTGTTTCTTATTGAACAAACTTATGAAGCAGCGGTTTTAGGAACAAAGAGGATTCACATGTCATCGCGTCTCATGCCTAAAGAAAGAGCAGAAATATTTTCTCTTGTGGATAGTCTTCCTTTTAAAGAGATATGTAGGAAATATTTCCAACCCATTACATTAAAAGGTCGTGTCATAAACCGTATCAAACGAGTTCTAAAATCTTTATGATGAAGATAAAAGAAAAATTAAAAAATAAAGTTGGTTCGGAAAAAGCAAGAGAACTGCTTGTCAATTCTTTTTGGTCTATATTGGGATCTATCATCTCAAAAGGTTTAGTTTTTCTCGCGTGGATATTAGTGGGACGTATCCTAGGTAAGGAAGATTATGGCTCATTCGGCATCATACGAAACACAGTAATCATGTTTACTTCATTTGCTGGGTTGGGGTTAGGGCTTACTGCTTCGAAATTTGTGGCAGAATTTCTTCACTCCGATAAAGCAAAAGTGGAAAGAATCTTAGGCTTGACTCTAGCTTTCGGAACAATCATGGGAGCTATTATTGGTGTATTTACACTAATCTTCTCTTCATATTTAGCCAAAGATATGCTGCATGCTCCAGCGCTTGTTTTTGATTTACAGATAGCTTCGATAATACTGTTCTTTAGCTCACTAAATGGGGCACAGATCGGAGCGTTGCAAGGACTGCAAGCTTTTAAGAAATTAGCAAGTATCAATACTTGGCAAGCGATATGTTCCTTTCCTTTATTTATTGTAGGAGCATATTATGGAGGCGTAAGAGGTAGTGTAGAGGCCTTTGCATTCTACAATATAATAATTTGTGTGTTTTCATATTTTGCTATCAGAACGGAATCAAAGAAACTTGGTATTCGAATTAATTACAAAGACGCTTTACTTGAAAAGAGGATAATTCTTACATATAGTTTACCGGCTTTTTTGAGTGGATTGATGATAACACCCCTAAAGTGGCTGTCGGACGTAATGTTGGTAAATACACCTAACGGCTTCCAATCTATGGGTATTTTTACGGCAGCATTAACATTTAATTCTATTTTCATGATGCTTACATCCATGCTGGATGCACCCTTTTTGACTTTGATGTCAAAAAACAAAAATGACTCAACAGACTCTAACTTTAATCGTTTCAACATAATAGCACCATGGGCTATCGGTATATTTTTAATTCTACCTTTTCTCGTTTTTCCCGAAACGGGAGCTATGTTATTTGGAAAAGATTATGAAGGAAGTGAGTTTAAGTGGACATTTATATTCATACTTCTTTTTACACTGCTTATCATGTATAAGCAAGGCTTGTCTCGCATCTTGGCGGTGTATAACATGCAATGGTATGCAGTGTTAAGTAATCTCATCTGGGGATTGACACTTTTAGTATCATTCTACTATTTAAAAATCTATGGAACGGTAGGTTTAGGTGGTAGTTATACGATTGCTTACTTTGTATGCGCCGTTGCAATGCTCCCGTTTTATTTTAAGAAGAAATTAATACCACGCCATACTATTTTTTCGCCGTATGCAGTTCTTCTGTGGCTTTTTATCGCAGCTTTAACTGCGATGAATCTTTTTTCCGTGAGTGTTATCATGCGATCAATGGTATTGGGGCTCTCATTTGTACTACTCTTTTTTATACTCAGAACATATATATTAGACAAAAAACTATGAAAGTATTACTTATAGGTATTGGAGGCACATACAATTATGGTTGTGAGGCCATTGTGCGTGGTACAGTAGAAAAACTTCGTTCTCTTTTTCCTGAAATACAAGTGGATTATGCATCGTCCAGAGTGGAAGATGATAAAAAACGATTGGAAGGCTGTAATGTAAACATTATCAGTCGTAAAAATAAGTGGGCCTGGTGGAATCTTACACGAAATATATTGGATAGGCTTTCTATTAAGAATTCTATTTCAACAGAGGATCTTTCATTAATAAAAAAGTATGATGCTGTCTTCTCAATTGGGGGAGATATTTACACGATCTTTGATGATGGATCATACGCAAAGCATTTAGTACAATATGGAGATATTTGTGAAAAATATGGTGTTCCATATATTCTTTGGGGATGCTCTGTCGGGCCATTCGAACAAAACCCTGCTATCTTAGAAATATTCAAGAAGCATCTAAAGAATATATCTCTGATTGTTGCACGAGAAAAGGTTACTGTCGATTATCTAAAGTCAATAGGAATTGAAAAGAATGTCGTTTTCTCCTTTGATCCTGCATTTTCCGTTCCAAGTATAAAAAAGGTAGAAAAGAAAGA
>JAVVVP010000103.1:0-4497 GCA_036652575.1 Bacteroidaceae bacterium | reverse complement strand
CCACACCTTGAGTTTCAACGAACTTTGGCAACCTACTGCTCTTCTCCGCGTCAATTGCGGTTTCACGCCTATATTCTTCGGTGTACTTCGTGCGCGGATTCGTCATGGTAGGACTCCTTTTTCGGTGGGTACAAGATTACTGGATTTGAGTTCAAAAATCTCTTAATCTCGTGTCCGAAAAAACTATACAGGTCACTTTTTTAGGTAACCCCCATTCAATCATTAACTACATTGAGGTCTGGATGATTGAATCTCCCGTTGAGGGGTATGCATGAGTATCAAATGGGTATCAAAACTTATATAACTTTTCAAATTGCATCACGGTGAGTACCGCGTAGGAAATACAGTTGCTTTCCTTGCAAAACAGCACATTATCGTGAGGCTTGCCGCAGGTGTGGGCTCGCTACTTTCTTATGAGCCTCATCTGCCTGTCGTTGCAGAACGAAAATGCACCCCAAATATTCTTCGGGGCGCATTTTCGGATTTTGAAAGCTATGGTGGCTTGCGTGTGTTGTTGGCTACGACAACACACGAGGTGTCACGAAATGTGATTGAGCATCCCGATAAATAGCCTCACGATAATGTGCGGATTTACTCCCGCTCAATAGGGGTTTACGTGTATTTCGGTTCTCGGTATTTCTCTTGTGAGCTATCATATTCGTTAATCTACCTCGGGGTTTGATGTTATAGTTACATTGGGAATCAGGTAGCAATTATTTTAAGGTTTCAAGTGGCTTTTATTTTATGAAATGAGTTTTTAAATCTTCAACTGCCCTCTCTACGTCGTAAACAGAGAGATTTAAAGCATACTCAAAAGGTATCGACTGCGCATTCGAATGAGAGGACTGATTTAGCATGACTTTCTTTCCCATCAAATATGTACGCGTAATGGCTTTAGGTCCATGCCAGCTCGACGAGTTGTCTTTAGAGAATATAACCTCAATGCGTTTGCCGAGAGGCTTTTCGATAATATCGTCAAAATAAGGCTCGCTATGCTGATAGCTGTAAAGCTGCTTTTCCACCCAAACGCGAAGTGCAATCATCGTCAATTCCTTGTCGATACATTTTTGAACAAAAGAATTTTTATTAATAGTATTAGCATCAAATGATTCAATGAGTCCCACAAGAAACTCATTTTCAAGAGTCTCCCCTTGATATTCGGCCACACTATTCGGCCTGTCATAATGAAATACCTTATGAAGATGAGTCTCCTCTTCTCTTTCTTTTACAGCTTTAAGATATTTAACCTTAACAAGAGATTCTGCTTCAAGTGATTCTAATGCAACGTCCTCAAGTGTTTGTTGGCATAAATAACGGGTGCCATTATGATTATTCATGTTAATCGGTTGTATTCGAAGACCATCCGACCAACGGTCTAATCCAAAATAAGAAAAACAGCCAGGATATTGAGATTCAGCAATATTTATACAATTGCTGTTATGCGTAAGAATAATTACGGTTTTCTTTTCCTTACTTACAATATTGATTAAATCGAAGAGAACCGTATATTGATTTGCTGTATCGAAACTCGTTATGGGGTCATCAAGAATTATGACATCGTCATCGCTTGCAATAAAAGCGTTTAGGCCCACCAGCATGACCAGTAAGTCGATTTCGCCTGTACTATATGCCTTAACTTCACGCGGGAGGGTTATAGTTATCTCCTTCGCCTCATTATCAAATATAATATTTTCTTCTTTAGCTTCAAATTTCAATTCGAAAAGACTAACGAGTTCATCTTTTCGTTCGACGATATTTTCATAAAACCTATCGCGATATGATTCAAGTTCGGCAATTTTATCAGATGCTTTTCTATACGCCTCCGCAGAAGCGTGGATGGAAGAGGCTTTGTCTCTGTCGCCTCCACAAAGAGCAAAACTGAAGACAGCTTGTTCATCTACGATCTCAGGATTTGAGGCTACTGAAACTAAATGATTCATCTGCTTATGAAGAGAAATCGCATCTATCTCTGGATGAGCAGAGTGATAAGCTTTCAGAACTTTTTCTCTTACTTGCGCAGCCTTAGCGCGTCTACTTTGAATAAGCTCAACAATTGTGTCACCATGCGTTGCCCCACAAACAGGGCAAGTGGTTTCACCTTCTGAAATCCATTTTTCAATACTATTAATCGCATGAGCAATCATTTCACTGCGCAATGCATCAACTTCTTTGTCAAGTTGACTCATATTTTGAAGGTCTCGCCAATTGGCAACGAAGAAAGACAAATCTGCGTTTTGAAGCGCATCTGCAAGCTTTACCGCGCGATCTTGTCTGAAGGTTTTAAGATTGCACGCAAGGTCTGTTTTCGCTTTAGGATACGCTGGAAATGCAGCTTTTATGTCGGTAACATTTCCCAGACCCAATGCTTTTAAGCTGTTTGGGAAAGCACAGGATTCTATTTCCTGCTCCAGCTGAGTCCTAAGACTTTTAATCGCTTGTATTTGAGCACCTATACAAAGCTTCTTTTTTGCTTCTTGTGCAAAGCTAGCGCGATAATCACTGCATTCCGCAAAAGAGACTTTATCGATATTGCCCTTTAAGGATTTGTATATTGAGCTTTTTCCAACACCATTTGGTGCCCAAATAATCTGTGACTTATTGAGATTGATTTTTAGATGCTCGGTATTTAAATACGCTATCGCCGCGAAATCCACTGATTCAAGAACACGTTCCATACTTTATCTCCTACGTCTACATTCAAGCAATCAATGGACTGTTGTAATGAATGCTCTAAATGGGCTGATAAAAATCTCGACAGCAGCCAACATGGACTGCTGCGCTTTATCTGTATAGCGAAATGATTCCGAACCTTTACATAGCATTTTTTCTTGGTTTCTCTCCGCTGCCAACGTTACTTCATGTCCATGCTCATACTCTCAAGCAAATCCGCCATAAACGGTGATGTGCTAACTGAAAGCGGAACGTTTTCGTTGTCATTGCCCTCTTGGATGATTCCTGTATAAGGATCTGGGGAAGGCTCACCGCCCCTCATATTGATAAAGGGGTTATAGATTCGCTTCCATTCGGCATATTCCTCAGCGGTTATTTCGCCCGCATCCAAGGCTGCTTTTTTCTCAGACCAAGCCTTAAGCGTTCTCCTGTAAACACCTGCTCTTTTGTCGAGCTTTTTCACGACGAGTCCGTTTTCGGTCGGTTCAATGGCTCCCATATCTTCGAACTCGAACAGCGTATAAATCACATCTAGGTCGGTATACGCATTGGTTGGATTAAGCGCTTCGGGACGCACTCTCAGCGCCATTGCAATCTTCTCAAGCGGTCTTTCCTTTGGCAGCCTATCGCCTAGCTCGTAGCTTCTAAGAGCTGATTCTCCGATACCCGCAGCCTTTGCGAGTTCCTTCTGCGTCAGCCCTCTGGCCTGTCTAATCGTGCGTATCTTCTCGCCTATGCGAGAGTTCTCTGGGTTCACGAAAGCCGCCTTTCAAGACGTTTCACATACTGTAATACATTTTGATATTCTAGCACCTCGCGTATTTGTGAGCAATCTATGAAGGTAAGAATTATCACAATGTACCTCTTGACATCACAAAAACGTGATCTTATCATGCAAGCCAGAACATCACGAAAACGTGAGGTATACGTGAAGGGAGCATAGAGATGGAAACAAGGATGATCGGGGCTCAGGAAGTTAGCGAACAGCTTGGCGTTTCGAAAGCTTATGCCTACAAGGTTATCTGCAAGTTGAATGAAGAACTCGAAACCAGCGGAAAGCTTGTTGTTGCCGGAAAGGTTAGCGCCGCATTTTTCGAACAACGATTCTTCGGTAACACAATATCTCCCGCCAAGGACGGTGATTGTGATGGTCGTAACTAAAGATAAAAAACGCGGCACCTGGACGGTGCAATGCTGGTACAAGAACTGGACTGGTGAGCGCTGCAAAAAAAATGAAGCGAGGCTTTGTCAGCAAGCGTGAAGCACAGCAATGGGAACATGATTTTCTTGCAATTGCCTCAGGCGAACCAACCATGTCCTTTGGTGAGTTCTGCAAAACCTACGAAGCCGATATCAAACCACGCCTGAAGCTGAACACATGGCAGACAAAAGACCACATCATTCGCACCAAGCTCTTGCCGTCCTTCGGCAACAAACCCGTGAACGAAATAACAGGCAGCGACATCCTGAATTGGGAGAACGAGTTGATTCACACAAAGACCAGCAGCGGCGGCACGCTTTCACAAACGTACATTCGCACCGTTTGCAACCAACTGTCAGCAATACTTAACCACGCGGTGCGCTTTTACAACCTGAGCTCGAACCCCATGGCGAAGGTGGGCAAAATCGGTTCAAAAGAGGGCTCCGAGATGCAGTTTTGGACCAAGGACGAATACCTGCGCTTTTCAAACGCAATCATGGATAAGCCGTCGTCATTTACTGCTTTCGAGGTTTTATATTGGACGGGAATACGTGAAGGCGAGCTATTGACACTTCATATGCCCCGCACGGTGTCAAGTGGCAATATCAGCCTAGCCGCTTTCCGTC
>JAVVVP010000102.1:0-4631 GCA_036652575.1 Bacteroidaceae bacterium | reverse complement strand
GCAAGCCCTCGCAAGGACGATGCACAAAAACAGACTGGTGACACCGCTAAATTGCTTCGGGACGACATTCGCCGCACGCAAGACAACGAAGAAAAAGACCTGAACAAACGCTCTCTTTGCGTCCTTTCATCCATTTTTTCTTTAATTCTGTCTTTTATGGGATCGCTCTCGGTGGTTGCCGAAAAATTGTATTAACTTTGTCCGCTTTAAATAGAAAATCTTAGAACCAATTAAGATGGAATGGTTTAACTCCGTATTTATAGATGCTTCTGCACTTCAGGCAGTCGTTGTGATTAGCATTATCTGTGCCATAGGCTTAATGCTTGGCAAGGCGCACGTTCGAGGAATCTCGTTAGGGGTTACCTTTGTGTTCTTTGTGGGAATTTTGGCGGGACACATTGGGCTTCATATTGATGCGTCGATGCTGAATTATGCCGAGAGTTTCGGACTTGTGCTCTTTGTTTATGCCTTGGGACTACAGGTGGGGCCTGGCTTTGTGAGCTCTTTCCGTCAAGGGGGCACGCTGCTCAATTTCTTGGCTTTGCTCGTGGTGGCGATTGGAACGCTGATGGCGATTGTCTGTACATGGATTACGGATATCTCGCTGCCCGATATGATGGGCGTGCTCTGTGGGGCTACCACCAATACGCCAGCACTGGGTGCGGTGCAGCAAACGCTAAAGGGGCTCGGGCAACCAAGTGCAGCTCCTGCGTTGAGTTGCGCGGTGACCTATCCGCTCGGTGTAGTGGGGGTTATTATTGGCATCTTGTGCGTCCGTTTTATGTTGTCGCATCATCTTTCTAAAAGAGGGAAAACCGTAGAAGACAAGGCCGATCAACCTTTTATTGCCTCGTTCTACGTATGCAATCCCGCCATTTTTGACAAGTCTTTATACGAGGTGGCAAATCTCAACGATACCAAGTTTGTGGTGTCGCGCTTGTGGCGTGACGATACGGTTCTTTTGCCCGAATCGAATACGGTGCTCCAAGAGGGCGATCGCATTCTTGTCATTGCATCGAAAAAGTATATCCCGCAGCTTACTGTGTTTTTTGGCCGTCTGGACGCAACCGATTGGAATAAAAAGAATATTGATTGGAATGCCGTAGACAATAGTTTGGTTTCGCAACGTATCTTGATCACGCGGCACGAGATAAACGGTAAAAAACTGGGTTCCCTGCATTTGCGCAATCGGTTTGGCATCAACGTGAGCCGCGTTTACCGAGCTGGCATACAATTGGTTGCTACGCCCAACCTCGTGTTGCGTATGGGCGACCGCTTGACTGTGGTGGGCGAAGCGCTTGCCATTAAAAAGGTGGGAAATGAATTGGGTAATGCCGTGAAGCATCTGGAAGAACCGAATTTGATTTCTATTTTTGTGGGTATCGTGCTCGGACTGGCCTTGGGTGCAATTCCGTTCTCTATTCCAGGCATCAGCATTCCAGTGAAGTTTGGCATTGCGGGAGGTCCTATCGTGGTGGGATTGCTCATCGGGGCATACGGCCCGCGTATCCATATGCTCACTTATACCACAAATAGTGCCAATCGTATGCTTCGTGCCCTTGGACTTTCTATCTATTTGGCTTGTCTGGGCTTAGACTCTGGTACGCAATTCTTTGCAACGGTGGTTCGTCCCGAAGGATTGTTGTGGATTGTGTTAGGATTAGCCATTACCGTTGTGCCTGTTGTCCTTATGGCGTATTTGTCGGTTCGAGTTGCAAAGCTCGACCTCTCTTCGACTGCTGGTATGATTTGTGGCAGTATGGCGAATCCGTTTGCTCTTGATTATGTTACCGAAATATTACCGGGCAACAAAGCCTCTGTGGCTTATGCCGCCGTTTATCCGCTCTGTATGTTTGTACGGGTCATCTCGGTGCAACTCATTTTGATTGCCTTATTATAATAAGGTGTTCTTCGTATTCCATAAAGAACGAGAGACAACTCTTAGCCGTAACCACGTGCTCTTCAGTTGTCTCTCGTTCTTTATGGAACAGCTCTTTCTCTATTTGTCTATTAGTTCTGTAAGTTCCTCTTCGGTTATTACGTGGAGCTTATTGAGCAATATCGTTTCCGTTGTTTTATGAGGGTCATTGGTGCGGAACACGAGGATGCCATGGTTTGACAACAAGAAGGAGTAGAGATAAGAAATGCTGATACCAGCATCGCGCAGGGTCATGATGGTGTCGGCAGCGCAACCTGGGCGATTGTCTAGCTTGATCGCAAACACATCGGTCAGATTTACCGAAATACCCGCTTTTTCTAGTGTTTTGTAGGCACGCATCGGTTCGGAGCATATCATCCGATAAATGCCAAACTCCACGGTGTCGCTAATGGTCGAAGCCACAATCTGAATGTTCGCGTCCTTTAGGCTCTTGAGCACTTGCGACAGTGTGCCCGACTTGTTTTCTAAGAATATTGAAATCTGATGTATCGTCATAGTCTGTTTGAGTTTTATGCGTTTTTCTTGTTTGGTGAACTTAGAAGGTTTTTCTTAAGTCCTTCACTCTTATGGCTTTTCCCTCGCTACGAGGCAACGTACCCTTGGGCACTAGTTTGACTTTTGGTGTAACGAGTATTTCGTCTTTTAGTTTCCGTACAATGTCCTTTGTCAACATTTGCAGGCGGCTGAAGTCGTCGGTAAAGAGCTGACTTAGTTCCACTTCCACCGTCATCGTGTCGTTGATGTCTTGACTTTCGAGCGTGATAAGGTAATCGCCTGCCAATTCCTTGAATTGCATTAAGATGGCCTCAATCTGCATCGGAAAGATGTTCACGCCTTTCAAGATAATCATATCGTCGCTGCGTCCTTGCATACGGTCCAAACGAACGTGATGGCGACCGCAAGGGCATTCACCAGGAAGGATGCGCGTGAGGTCGCGGGTGCGATAGCGTAACAACGGCATCGCTTCGCGATTGAGCGTGGTGAGCACGAGTTCGCCCACTTCACCAGCTGCCACGGGTTCTAAGGTTTCGGGATGAATGATTTCTACGATGTAATAGTCCTCCCAAATGTGTAGCCCGTTTTGTTCTTGACACTCAAAGGCAACACCAGGTCCGCACATTTCCGACATACCGAAGGAGTTATACGCTTTCACGCCGAGCATTTGTTCGATGCGTTTGCGCTGAGCGTCAGAGTGGGGTTCTGCTCCGATGATAAGCGTTTTTAGTTTCAAATCTTTGCGAGGGTCGATGCCTTCTTCTTGCATGCCTTCGTAGAGGCGCGCGGCATAACTAGGGATTGCGTGTACCGCTGTCGTCCCAAAGTCCTTCATAAACTTGATTTGTCGTTTCGTGTTGCCCGCAGCAGCTGGAACCGTCAGCATGCCGAGCTCTTCTGCCCCATATTGAAACCCGAGTCCTCCCGTAAACATACCGTAGCCTGATGAGTTTTGAAACACATCGTCTGGGCGTAGCCCCACCATATAAAGGCAGCGAGCAACGGCCTTCGCCCATTCACGCAAGTCGCGTGCCGTGTGAAGAATCACCGTTGGGTTTCCCGTTGTGCCACTAGAGGAATGAAGTCGAACGCATGCGCGGAGCGGAACGGCTGCCATACCAAAAGGGTAAGTCGCACGAAGGTCGTGCTTCGTGGTGAACGGAATTTTTTTCAAGTCGTCGAGCGATTGGATGCTTGCGGGAGATAGGTTTGCTTCCGCAAATCTCTTCTTATAAAAGGGCGACTCCATACAGTGCTCTACAGTCGTTTTCAAACGTTCTAATTGTAGTGCTTGAATTTCTGGACGTGTAAGGGTCTCTAATTCTTTGTGTAAATACATTATAATGCTTTTTTATTCTTTTCCTCTAAGAAGTTACAAACGTACAAAAAACCTTTCGTTCGAGCAAATCTAGCGAACTCTTTTTTTTTTGACCGATTCGGAATGGAGCGACTCCCTTCGTACACAAAAGACGTTTAGATCGAAACGCGTCCTCTTTCTACCTCGCGGAAAAGGACCGTTTCTCTTTGAGGTGCTTTCTTTATTGATGGCGACAACGTTGTGTTTGTGTTTTTTCAAGCGCTCTCTTTTAGGATGCAAGGCAACTCGATTTACTTAAAAAGAGCAAATCAATCTCAATCTTTCTCTCTTTTTCAACCATCGCCAATCGCTGAGAATCGCGTGAATTTCACCGCTTTCTCCCCCGAGTGGTCAGGAAAGCGCAACGATCCCTGGACTATTTTAAAATAGATGCCGCTTTTTGAAAACGATCCCAGGACTTGTTCACTTTTTTGCTGCTTCGCGAATGCGCATTTTCGAGCCAAAAAGCGCAACTAGAGCGTGAGAATGTAAACAAACTAAAAGAAAGCACCATCTTAAGGGGTTTATATCTTAAAGTTTGTTTTTGCATTTCCGCTTTGTCGTTTCAAAAATTCTTTTTCTCCGTCTTTTTTTCGCTCGTTGCAGCTGGAAGCCGTCCCCAAAAGGTTTCTGAAGAGGGTGCATTTTGTTTGTAATATTTAAGAAAACGTCGTTTGAGGTCCTTCTTTTCTTCGTTCTCTTTTCTCTTCTCTTGAGGGTTCTGCATTCGTTCCAAAACAGATCTGGCACGATGGCGTAAAGACCTCCTTTTTGGCTTTGTAGGAGAAGAAAAGCGTTTCCACGTTCACGGTTGACCATATGAACGGAATCAAAAAACAG
>JAVVVP010000101.1:0-4641 GCA_036652575.1 Bacteroidaceae bacterium | reverse complement strand
CCTTGATAGATCCTATTCCTCCTCGTGTCATTGTGTTGTGCTCTGGATTGCTTCGCCTTCGCTCGCAATGACGTGAGGGAGGGGGAGCGCTTCTCGTTAGGATCCATACCGTTCGTTTGGATTTATTCTTTTGTCTATCGCCTTCGCTTGCCATGACGTTAACGAGAGGAGCGCATCATCTTACGGTTCTATACTGTTCGTTCGTCCCCATCCTTTGTTTTCGTCTTTTCTCTTTCTTCCTCCAAAAGAAATACGGACCACCTTTTTAGGTAGTCCGTATTCTTTTAAATGTTCGTCAAGCAGGGTTACTTCTCAATGCTGAGTAGTTCTACTTTGAAGATAAGTGTAGAGAAGGGAGGCAACTTTTCTTGTTGTTGTGCTCCGTAAGCTAGTTCTTGAGGAATATAGATTTCCCAAATAGAACCAACAGGCATCAGTTTCAACGCTTCAGTCCAACCTTTGATAACCTGGTTGCAACGGAACGAAGCGGGTTGCTTGCGGGCGTACGAACTATCAAAGATCGTGCCGTCTATCAGTTTGCCTTCATAGTTCACCTTGATGGTCGAGGTGTCTGTGGGTAGCGCACCCGTTCCTTTTTTTAGAACCTTGTACTGCAAACCGCTTTTGGTTTTGATGACGCTGTCTTTTTTAGCATTGAGTGCAAGGAATTCAATCCCTTTCTTTCTGTTTTCTCCAAACTTCTTCTCGCTAATAACACCTTGGTAATAACGCATTTGCTTTTCGGCAATGGCCGTCGCCTGCTCTACTCCCATCGAAGTAGCACTTCCATTCACGCCCTCTAAAAAGGCTTTTTTGAATAATTCTTCGTTTAAGAAGCGATCGCTACTTTTGTCGGTAATCTGACGATTGATGCCCGTTAGTATTTGCGTAGTTACTTGTTGACCAATTTGTAGACCTGCTGCATAAGCGGAAAGTTCTTTCATTTTCTCTCCTGCATACAATGCTTCCTGCAAACCTTTGGTGAAGTCTGCCATATTGGTGGTGTCTATGCCCATACGTTGTGCTAGATAACCTTTAATGCCACCCGTTTGAGCCAATCCCATGGCATAGCTAAAAGAGTCTACGCTTACGGTGTCTACCTTTACGATGGCTGCTTTCTTTTTACTTACTTTCTTTTTACCCTTTGCTGGTACGCTGAGGCAGCAAACAAGCGCTAAGGCTGAGAGGGCGAATACTTTTACTTTCATTATTTCTTGATACTTACTAATTTCAACTTAAAGATAAGAGCAGAGAAAGGTTTTACGATACCATATTCACGGCTACCGTAAGCCAAATCTTGTGGAACGAATAGTTCCCATTCTGAACCAACTGGCATACGGGTTAGGGCTTCGGTCCAACCTTTGATAACTTGGTTGCAACGTAGTTCTACGGGTGCACCGGCGTTGTTCTTGCTAGAACTGTCAAACTCTTTGCCGTCTACTAAACGACCTGCGTAGCTCACTTGAACAAGGGTGGTGTCGGTAGGTATCTCACCCGTACCTACTGTTATTACTTTGTATTGAAGTCCGCTTGGTAGCGTTTTTACGCCTGGAGCGGTTTTGTTCTTTGCCATAAACGCATCACCTGCTTTTTTGTTGTCGCCATATTTGGCAAGCATTTGCACGCTCTTCAACGTTTCGATACGTCCTTGAATCTCTTTTTGAGTTTGTTCTCTCGTGATGGCAAGATCTTTGTCGTGTACGCCTGCTATAAAACCAGCAAGTGCATTTTTCAAACTAATGGTTTTGGTGCTGTCTTCGCCAAATAGTTCAATGTTCAAGCCTTTGACCATACGAGTACTAAACTGTTGACCAATTTGAATACCGGCAAAGTAAGCTGCTTTTTTCTTGTCGTCGCCACTTTGAGCGCCTTCGTTCATACCTTTTATAAACTCATCGATGTACGCGGTGTCTACCCCCATCTGACCTACCAAGTATTCCTTGAGTCCTTGTGTGTTGGCTAGACCAAATTCATAACTTAATGTGTCAATGTCTGTTTTTAGGTCGGCTTTAGGAACGCCACCTTGACAAGAGCTAAGAGCGGCAGCAACAATGACTGCTCCAAATAATAACTTTTTCATTTCTTTCTTTCTATTATTGATTTATTCTTTTTCTTTTTTCGGGAATCGTTACATCACTTCTAGCAACTCTACATCGAACACGAGTGCGGCATAAGGAGGGATAGAAGCTCCTGCTCCGTTGGAGCCGTAGGCAAGGTTAAACGGAATGAAGAAACGGAATTTAGCGCCTTCGCTCATCAACTGTACGCCTTCGGTCCAGCCTGCGATAACGCCATTCAGTGGAAATACAGCGGGCTCGTTGCGTTGGTAAGAGCTATCAAAGATGGTGCCGTCTAGTAAGGTTCCTTCGTAGTGGCATTTCACGTTGTCTGTGGCTTTGGGTTTGCGCCCTGTTCCAGCAGTCAACACCATGTATTGCAAGCCGCTCGGAAGTGTCATGACGTTCTCTTTTTCTTTGTTCTTCAGCAAAAAGGCTTCGCCCTCTTCTTTGGCTGTTTTCCCTTTTTCGGCTTGAACCGCTTGTTGTTTCTCTTCTTGTTCTTTAATAAATGTCGTTACGATGCTTTGTGCCTCGTGGCTATCTAGTTCAGTTTCTGTGTTGGTGAGCACATCGTTTACTGCTTGTGAAAAGTCTTTCACTACAATTTCTTCGCCTCCCATTGTTTTAAGTTGCTGACCAATAGCCATTCCAAGAGCATAACTCACTTTATCCATACTTTTTTCTTTAGGTGTTTCTTGTTTATAATTCGCGCAAATGTACTACTTTTATTTCAGAATAGGGACCCTTGCCTTCTTTTTTTTGCTTTTGCACGCCTACAGAAGCCGAAAACATTCTTTTTTCTGTCAAAATCAGACGCAAAACAAGGCGAAAAACGGAAATAAAGGCGTGCCATCTACGCCTTTACCTCCGTTGTGAACTCACATGCCTATCATCTTTCGGATCACTTCTACTTGCGATGGCGTGAAGCGACGTTGCCCTTGTCGGTATCCGGTTTTCAGTAAAGCGTTGTAAAGCGCTTGGTCGGCACGTATCCATCGCCGCAATCGAGCAACGGCGGCTTTGCGCGACGAGTCGGGAAAGCATTTCCACGCCACGTCATGTACTTTACTTATTCGCATGGCTCTTCTCTTTTTTGATGTCTCGTTCGTGCGAAAGGGGCGTATCGCTGGTTGAATCCTAACACGGTTGGCAAATAGATGCTTTCCCGCAAAAAGTAGTGTATGTAGCGGTGCGTCAAGTCGTCCACTTCGGCGCGGGCGTTTCTTTCTCCATCCTTTTGCTCGGCATAGAGTGTGCCGTCTCTTTGGAGCACGATCTTTTGTTCCGTTGCTCCTTTCGCGGTAAGGGTTACGCGCCCTTTCCCTATTTTTACCTCTTTCAAGGAATAGGCGCAATGGCTCAGGTGATCGGACAGGGCGCAGAGCCATGTAAACTGTAATTGTCCGATGTGCTCTCGTCTGGAACCGTTGGCGCGTGCGTAGCTCTCTTTCAAGTTCTCCGCCATCAGCATCCCTGCCAAACTGTTCATCTCGCTCACAAAAAACAGTTCGTAGCGATTGCTTTGCTGATAGCCCTCGATCAGTTGCTCTAGGGTGTGGCGGTGGGGAATCTCCGTCCCAAAAACAGGCGAATCGACGTCCCGCATACGTCCTTCTTTCGATAGATAATAGGTGGAGGACTGCTGGTGGTTGCTCAACTCCAAACAGACGGAGGCATCGGCGTAAAAAGTGATAAAGTCGATATGCTTCAGGCTATCGAGCTGATCGGCTAATTTTAATAATGGTTTTAAATTCATGGTTAGTGTTTCTGATGGTTTGTTACTCTTTTCTTTTTCATTTCGTTTGCGGTGTGGCTTGCTGTCGACGGTTGCAGCCACCTCTTATTATAGAAACAACGTTGCTTTTCTGAGGGGCAAAGGTAAGGGGCGTAAATCCGATTTTTATGGAGGTGCCCAAAATAATCTTTTTTTCCGAGGTTTGTTGCTCCGTTCTAGAGGGCGTTGTTTTTGCAAAAAAAACAAAGATTGATGCCTCCCCCAAAAAAAGAAGCATTTAATAAGGTGTGGAAAGGTACCTCTTTTTGATGCAATCCCCAATCCAGTCAACAAACGTTAGCCTGCTGCCTTGGTAGCGGGTGGTTGGCATTTTGGCAAGGGGCTCGATGCCTTTCAAAAAGTTCGAACGGTAGTATTCAATGTTTTTATGTTCCTTGTCTTGTTTCAGGTTCGAGCAGGGCGATGGGTTTCATTCCGCCGCTTGGTGCCATGTTTTGGGCTCCTCACCTTTATGTATTTATAACGTCCTTTCACGGTTGGCGAGGCGGAGTAGGGGAGGTGTACCCAAAAGTCCGCAGCAAAAAAAAACTTCCTGCCGACTTCTGAAAACGATCTGCGGGGTTGTTTCTTCGATTTTTCGACTTTTTAAGGCCAAAAAAGAGCCCTCTAGGCGTGATGTCTAGAGGGCTCTTTGCTTTTGCTCCTGCAAAGGTACATCATTTTGGAGCGAAATCCAAATTTACGTTTGCGTATTTTAACAAACGTGGCGCTTGTTTTTAACAGTTCGGTGGGGCGAAGCGGGGGTGGCGGATTTTTGGCGCGCGGATTGCACCAACGAACGAGGGG
>JAVVVP010000100.1:0-4650 GCA_036652575.1 Bacteroidaceae bacterium | reverse complement strand
CGAAGGCGAAGCAATCCAGAACACAACACGATGCCCCTGTAAATCAATGAAAGAATAGGTTGAAGGGCCGCATCCGTTGGTGACGCAAACCTTCTTATCTGCACTTTGTAACGGTTCCTTTTGCAATATTTATTTTATAAATGCTCGACCCATAACCGCACCAGAACCCGATACCTCCATTTATATTCGAGGGAAGGCTTTTATGAGAGGGAAAAAATAAATCATGAGATAAATTGACGGCATTTTCGTATGCTGACCAAAAGGCATATTCTGGTTCATTTAATTGTGCAAATCGAATAAGTACTTCATCCTCTATCTTAAAGAATGGCGTAAAGTCTTCTTCCTTTTCGTATTTCCCGTTATAAACCGAAGCACACACCGTGCTCTTCTCAAAGGATAAATCGTCAAAGCACCCTAAAAAAGAGGAATGAAAACAAGACTCCTTCTTTTTTACCTGCGTAAAAAACTTATAATAATTATGTTCTTCCAACGGATCTGTAAAGAAGGCTTTGATTTGATATAAGGTGTCACTATCCGTGCACTTTTTTACATTAAAAGAATCAATTGGAATGGGAGGAGGTATTGTCGTTTTTGCGGTTACTACTTGGTCTTCATATTCCACACGTAGGGTATAAGAATGCCCCACGACACCACGCATTTTTGAACACGTATACATATAGGGCGGATTAAAGTTCTTGTTTGGAAATCCAGTGAGGATGATCTCCTTTTCTCCATCGCTAACGGTTACTTTAGCCCATCGGACCACTTTGTTTTTTAAGTCTTCGCCAGACAAAGAAAACGATAAATTCTTCGTGACGAGGACAATCGGAAATTCGCCAGGTTCAATCCAGCCCTCCACAACGAGTAAATCTTCATTTGTAGTAAACGGTTCGTCATCACAAGACAGGAGAAAGAAAGAAGAGAGGAAGAGTAGAGAGAGAAGTTTCATACTTAAAATTTATAGAAATAACTGATGGAGGGTATTAAATTAAAGGAAAGACCTGCTGTTTTCATTTTTAGTTGAAGCTTATGAAAGTCGGTATAATAGAAAAGCGGGTTTTTATGGTTGTATACATTATAGATAGATAGATTGATGCCACTTTCGCCATCCTTTCTTTTATAGAAGCAATGGGTCATTGACATATCGAGTCGATGATAATTCGGCATTTTTGACCCATTATGCTCTCCATATTCACAAAGTATATTTTCTCCATAGATATAGGCATATTTTGGAGCGGTGTAAGGAGTTCCCGAAGCATAAACAAATGAAGCAGAAAAAGTAGTCTTTTTTGAATGGATCCAATTGAGAACAATTGAAAAATCGTGCCGTCTTTCGTGCGATGAAGAATACCACTTATTCCCCATCGAAGGGAAACGACGTTTAGACCATCCTAAGGTATAACCCACCCAGCCCGTTAAACGTCCGTGCGTCTTTTTCGCAAAAAAATCAACACCTAAGTTATATCCGTGTCCTGAAAGAATGTTCTTTTCGAGGTCATATTTTTTCATGAATAGATCTAACAAACTTCCATCATATTCTGTTTGTTGACGGAGTATTTTATAAAAGCCCTCTACAGAGAACACATAATGATCGTTTCCCGATGTTTGGGTCGCTCCTATCGTATAACAGAACGCTTTCGATGCTGGAATTGTTTTCGACGCTGGCATCCAAGCGTCTACGGGCATGCCAATTCCTGAAATCACGTTTTGATGAACATACTGATGATACACGCCTATCGATGCTGAAATGCGCGTTTTTTCTGTTGGATGATGCACCATCGCGAGACGAGGATCTAAGGCAATGGTCTTGTATGATTTTTGCACATAAAAAGGAGCTCTTAGTGCCGTTTCTAGCATCCATTTTTGTGCAAAATTCCATCGATAAGCAGCCCATAGTGATGTTTCAGAAGCCGTTTGTGTTCCGTTCTCATTTTGAGCTGTATTGAAAGAACCGCTTTGTTCTGGCACTTGGGGTTTAAAGAGGCGATAAGCCGATTCTAATCCGAAATGAAGAACGCCTTGTGATAAGTCCACACGATATTCGCTTTTATATCCTAAATCGGTGACGCCTGAAGGCAACAGTATTGTCATATCACTCATGCCCATGCGTAGCTTGTTTTGATAAGTGGATACATAAAGTTGTTGTTTCATCTTCCCCGTTTTCCCGAACTGCCGATTCCAAGAAGCAGAGGCTGCTACATTGCCCCAATGCAACTTCCCGCCCATTTGATATAGCTCATCTCCTGCATTTAAGTGATCCCTCCCGCCATAAAAATGAAGTAATACGTTTTGTTTTTTATCTGGTTGCCATACGTACGTGGCGTTATAATCTTGAAAACTATAATTTAGTTGAGATTCATCTGTTTTTAAAATGGAGCCATAAAACAGGTTTATATAAGTAGCTCTTCCTGATAAATAGAGCGTTGATTTGGATGTAATTGGAATGTCAAACGTCGCATGCGATTCGATCAACCCAACCCCCAGTTCTCCTTTAAAACGAGATGCAACAACATCCATTGGTTGTAAGGACAAGAGCCCTCCTAATCGATTCTCCCCCGTGAGGCCGGTATTCGATTTCCGTAACGTCATGGTACGAAAATGTGAGGCGTTGAAAATAGAGAAGAACCCTAACAAATGATTTGCATTATAAAGTGGAGCTCCTGCGACTTCTATTAAATTATGTGCATTGTCACATCCTTGTAAGGAAAGACCAGACACCAATTCGCTATTTGTTTGCACTCCAGGCATTAGTTGTACAAATTTCAGCGGATCGGCACTGCCCAACAATTGTGGGGCGGGTTGAAGCATTCGCATATTCAGAACCATTTCCTCCTCGTTTGCTTTTTCGATGGGAACAATCGGTCGAAAGCCTTTTACTCGCGCCCCTTGCAATCTGAAATCTTTCCCTGTATCCTTTTGAGCGAAACCCATCAAGGAAAAGAACCATAAAAGACATACTATAATTTTCAAATCTGTGATCTTAAAAAGAAACGAGCTACATAGTATTCTATCCATATAGCTCGTTTCTTCTGATATTAATTACTTTACTTTAGCCTATAGAGGTTTTCTATTTTCTTTAAAAAATCATCCATGGTTACGATCAGATCTTGAAAATCCGTCTCGTTAAAGTACTCTTCAAACGCATAAGTTGTCCCATCTTCAAATTCCATAAGGGGAGAAGCAATGTTCCATATTTCTGTTTTATTGCCATCGCCATCGTCCTCATACGACTTGTAATTGTGCATAATGATACTGCATAGTTTAGAGGAATTCATATAGATACCTGCGTCGATGCATTTATTGATCTCGGCCGTATATTTATAATCATCAGCTTCGCTACCCGTGCTATTTTCCCATTCTTTTTCTATCTGATGAAACTTCTTTACATCTGTCAATTCTACTTTCACCGTCATTTCCCCGAGTACTACCACATCCGTAGACAGTGCCGTGATCGTGACGTTTTGTTCTGGATAATAAGACGCTATATCCGCGAGATTCGTTCCTGAAATACGAGACGTTGCTTTTATCAAAGAGGTGCTATTGTTCTTCATCTCAAAGCTATTTATTGCATTCGTGTTGTTGACGGTAAGGTCTTCATCCCAAGTATATCCACCAGATGCAAGCAGCACGTGAACCTTTGCTTTTTTGTTCTTTTGATCAATGGACGAGGTAATCTTTAAGGTGGCCAAGTCTATCTTCCCTTGTGTTAGCTTTAATACAAATTCGTTTGGAACCTTAACAACTTGTGTTTCTCCCTCTATCATCGTTGTTACATTCGAAAAGGTAGGGGAAGCTGTAAGTGAAATGGAACATGGATTTTTATCTTGATCGTTATACTTCAATACAACTTTCGAGATGTCACTGGCCTTCGACTTTATCCATCTTTTGGTTTTCTCATCGGGTGTATAGTCTCCCCAATACTCTTTTGTTAATCCATAAATGTCGATAACCTCTTTTGAAACTTGTGCAAATGAATTCTGATCACCCCTCACGACTTTGTGAATCGTTTTTGTAAGTTTTCCTAGCTTAGCAGAGAAGTCTTCGTTATTCCCTGAAAACTCATAGCCAGAATACGCGGTTGTAAAGTATCCAACAAAATCGAGAACTGGTTTTTGGGTGTCTATATCAATTTGATTAGACAGATCTATCCCTATTTGTTCCAACTTCGCTTTCGCGTTTTCTTTTGTAAAAGAAGGACCCGAATTGTCCTCATCATCTCCGCAACTTACAAATAGGAAAGAAGCGAAGCACATAAAAAATAGTAATTTCTTCATGGTAAAAATTTTAAATAAATAATTTGTATTCTTTTAAACAGATCTCTTTCTCTTCTCCTTAATATAAGGAATGCTCTTCTAGAAGCTTTGTTCTCTCTTTAAGAGACGGTCGTCTGCGTGTAATCTTTTTTAAGATAGATAGCATAAAACTCAATCTCTTTAATAAAGAGATCTCCTCATTCGCTAAACCGTTGATGTTCTGGTGTATCGAGCTTTATTTTGGTTCTAAACTCATCCCAGTTTTTACAAACTTCTGTGTTGAACAACGCAAATATAGAGTTTTTTATTGAATTAGCAATGAAAAAATAAATTTATTTTCTGATGTTATGTCATGCTATAAAAATAAGTGTATCGCAGAACACAAGTGATACGCTTT
>JAVVVP010000099.1:0-5231 GCA_036652575.1 Bacteroidaceae bacterium | reverse complement strand
AAAACTTTTAAAGAAACAGCCTAAGTCTTTGGCTTACTTATTGCTCGAGAAGTAGTTGAACGGTTCTCTTTTGCTGATCTCTAAAACAGTCTAAAAGCAAGGTCTTCTGCCATTTATATTTATTGGTAAGTCTCCTTAAACTTTCAATAGAATCTATTTCATCTCCATTAATAGCATATATTACATCATTTTCTTTTAGTTCTGCATTTTGTAAGTGTTTGGCCATCTTGATGTCTAAGAGGAGTATCCCTTTTTCTCCAGGGAGTCCATAAGCCGAGCGGTCTCCCAAACTATGGATCATTCGAACTTTTGCCTTTAGCCATAAATACGTTTTTCCCAGATTCGTAGTATCAGAAACAAAGAGTTCTGGAAGTTCTGGCTTTTCTGCTTTCCTTTTTAGGTGAGGAGAGTATACTCCAAAACTGTTTTGAGGGATATTCTCAAAACCGATATCAAAAGCTTTGGAACCTTTTGGCAAGGCTAAATTATAGCTCTTGTAATTAACAAATGCAAGTGTGCCGTGGAGGCTATGTGCGTCTGTTCCTTCTTTTTGAACGAACAGCAAGGCCTCTTCTGAAGAGAAAAAATTAGAATCAATCATCTCCCCATAACTTTGTAGCTGAATGGGAAGATAGGCTTGTGTGAAAATGTTTTTCCTCACAATATCCCCACAATTATTAAACCACAAATGAGGGTGTAAGGTATTGTTTATTACTATATTATTCTCAACTATACGATTTAACCCTTCACGTAATTTGATACCCCCACTTAGACAAATATTTCCATGTATGTGATAATTGGAACTACCATCATCTAAATCAATATCCCATCCGTGATCACATCGTAAACGATTATAACGAATCGAAGTTGTGTAAAGCGCATCAAGTAAAGCAAGTTCAGGATGCTCAGCTAAAGTACGGCTCATTTTTTCATACGAAGGTTGCCAAAAGCGATCTCTGCCCCAAGAATTAAAGGCTCCATGATCGCTAGTTTCTAAAACAGTAGAAAAGGCATCATTATATTCGATGATATGTCCTCCAAAAGAGCCATCTCCAAGGTTTATGGCGGCTCTTGGTGTGCGATAAATAGTATTGTGTCGCACGCTTATTTCTTTTGCTATCTGAATTTGTACCCCTGCAACTTGTTTTTCTATTTGACCGATGTCGTGAATGAGGTTATCTTCAATGATGCAATGGCGGGAGTAGAGCTCGTTTTTAGGTCCTGGAATTTTATCGAGTTGAGCGTAAGGTATGTATTTTTCATAGTTAAAAACGCCAGAGCGTACAGCGGATGTATCGCCTACTATGCAAATGGCACTCGCTCCAATTTGGTGAATATAATTACTTTTGATAACGCAAGAGTCGGCATAACGACTTATAAAAATCGCATTACCCCCTAAATTTGTAAATTCACAATTTTCAATTACACATTGTTTCGCGTTGTCTATTAAAATAGCGGCACCGCGATAAATAGCCCAATCGCTACGCAATAGGCGTTCATAATGTTCCATGAAAGTTTGTGAAGTCTGAGTGAATTGTATTCCTTTTATAGAAACGTTGCTGATGGTGTAATTCCCTATTCCTTTTAATTCTATTAGATGTGGTATTTCTGATAATTGAAACAATTCATTTTTTATCTTTTCTTTTGGGTAAGGATAATAGAATAAATATCCTGTTTCTTTATTCAAAAACCATTCTCCTGGGGAATCTAGTTCTTCATATATATTTTCTACAAAACGATATTGGTTATGCATTGCTGATGGACGATTGTTTTGATGACCACCAGTGTAGTGAAGACCGTTAGCGTCTTTTCCTGTAATAACATAATGCATATCTCCCCATTCTCGCTCATGCAGTGCATGTATAAATCCCCCTTTAGGTGTCTCCCATTTGTTGATGCGGGCAGGGGTTAAAACATCTGCTGCTGTCCCGTTCAAAATGGCATGCTCTACAAAATTAGGGTAACGTGCATTGATCCGTTTCTGACCTTGAACAAATAATTGATCGCCTTTATGAACATTCGTTTTGCTTTTCCATATTCCGTTTTTGTCTTTTTCCCATTTGAGTGAAAGGGTTTGTGAACCATTTATAATGACTTGTTCTTTTTTGTAAGCTGAAATCATCAATTTCTTATTGTTCCAATCTTTTCCGTTTATTTGTAATGGTGAATTTAAAGAATAGGTTCCTTTTCGAAGATAGATATAAACTTCCGAACTATCAGATTTTACACCATTATCTAACGCATTATTGATGTGCTTTAATGGATGGATGAAAGTACCCTCAGCCGAATCTTTACCGTCTGGAGATACAAAATATATTTGTTGTCCCTTTGTGGACGTGGCTACCAAAAGCACTATAAATAGAAGTTTTATTTTCATCGTTTTTAAGTTGCACCAATTTATATTTTTCTTATTCTTTTTTACGTAGCCAACGCTAGGTCTCTTTAACCAATAATTTAGAGAGGCAATTCGTTGAAACCAATGATTTTACGCACTTCACGTAATGTGGCAGCTGCACTTTCACGTGCTTTTTCTGCTCCAAGTTTGGCTACTCGTTCCATATATTCGGTATTAGCAGAAAAGTCTTCAATGCGCTCGCGTATCGGTGCGGTTGTTTTACAGATGTCTTCTGCAATTTGTTTCTTTAGGTCTCCGTAACGGATAGAGCAGTCGTTCCATTTTTCATTGAAGTAATCGTACGTATCCTTTGATGAACAAATATCGAGGAATGTAAATAAGTTTTGTATAACTTCTGGCTTTTCGCTATTTTGGGCTTGTGGTCCAAGGTCTGTTACTGCTTTCATCACTTTTTTACGAATCGTTTTTTCATCGTCACAAAGATAAATGCAGTTTCCCTCGCTCTTCCCCATCTTTCCGCTACCGTCAAGTCCTGGTATTTTAATCGCTGTATTCGAGAGGTAAAAGTTTTGTGGTTCCGGAAAGAAATTTACACCATAAATAGAATTAAATCGGCGAGCGCACTTGCGAGCCATTTCCATATTCTGCTCCTGATCTTTTCCTACGGGTACTTTCATTGCGCGATGCTGAAGAATGTCGGCAGCCATAAGGGTGGGATAGGTTAAAAGTCCCGCATTTACATTGTCTGGTTGCTTACGAGCTTTCTCTTTGAATGTGGTAACTCTACCTAATTCACCAAGATAAGTGTTCATATTAAGGTAAAGATATAATTCAAGCGTTTCGCGTACGTCGCTTTGATTGTAGATGGTAGCTTGCTCTGGATCTATGCCGCAAGCTAAGTATTCGGCTAGAATGGTGCGTACGCTTTGTCGTATGTCTTCTGGTTTAGGACTGGTCGTGAGTGAGTGCCAATCGGCTATAAAGAAGTAACAATTATACTCGTGTTGCATTTTCACGAAGCTTGTAACGGCTCCGAAATAGTTGCCTAGATGAAGATGCCCTGTCGGGCGTATTCCGCTTAAAACTGTTTCCATTGTCTGTACGTTTAAAAATTTGTTTGCAAAGTTAGCTAAAAAAAGGCATTGAGAGGAACCTCTCAATGCCAAAAGTCTTTTTAGACTATTAGAAGTTGATGATTTTGTTTCTCAAAATACTTATCCCATGATGTATTTTGCCGATTTCCCCATCCATTTATGTACAAAGTACACGATAATCCATGAGCCACTAAAGGCAAAAATGGCAGCAATAGGTATATGAAGAGGAATCGGAATACTCAATGCTTTGCATAGTAAATAAGTAGGACCTACAAGAAAGTAGTGTATCATATAAATACCGAAGCCGCATAAGGTGAGGTTTTGCAGGGCTGCACGCAAACGGTCGTTTTGAATATTTATTTTCTTTGAAAGCAGAAATACAGGAATTGTCATCAAAGCAACATTGGGAGAGCAAAAGGTAAAAAATAGTTCTATCATAGGTTCTGTGGCATCTGGTTGTGCGGTAATGCTACGAAAACCGAAAAAAGTGATGATATATCCTATTGCAAACATTGGAATACCGAAGCCTAGTGTTTGCTTGATTGAGAAATCGTGGTGACGAAGATAATGTCCCAATAATAAATAACCATTGAAACCCGCAAAAGCATAAAGCATACCAAATTCATTCCAAGAGCATGTGCCCCAGAGGTATTGATTGGCGAAAACTCTATAATAAGGAATAAAGAGCGTAACAGCCCAAGCAAGCAAAAACAACCCTTTTGCTCGTTCTGAAGCTCGTTCTATCCATGCTGAGAAAATAGGCATATAGAGATAAAGTCCGATAAGTAAGTAGATATACCACATTTGTACAGCTAGGTAAGTGAAGTTAAGCGGTATACCTATTATTCGATTTAAAGCACCTCCAAAAGAAGGTTCTGTTAGTTCCGCTCCAGCACAAGGGAAGAAATCTTGTACAAGTGTTTCTTGTATGCCAAGAACTCCTACGAACCAAGGAAACGCATAGTAAAGTACAGACCAAATAAGAAAGGGGAAAAACACGCGTGAAATGCGCTTCTTATAAAAGTGGGCGGTATCGCCTATTACAGGAAGAAGTAGAGCGCCCGTTATCATCACAAATAAAGGAACACAAGGACGTAACGCACTACCATAAATAGCGCCCCAAAATTTAATATTGTTAGCTTCTATCCCTGAGCCTGTAAAAAAGTTGAAAGGGTCTGCACTATGGCAGCACACAATGGTAAACATGGCTATAAAACGGGTTATATCGAGCCATACGATACGAGGTTGTGAGGAGAGTGGAGATACTGGTGTCATTTTCTTGATCGTTTTAATTTTATAATAATGGTTGCGAAGTTAGCGAAAAAAATTAGAAACACATAAAGAATAAAGACCTTTATGCGTTTTATCCCTTTTAAATGACCTGTAATGACCTGTATTGACCTTTTCTAAAAAAGACGAGCGCGGACGATTTAGAATTCGAGCGCGGTTCATTTGACTTTTGAGCGCGTTCGAGTTTTTAGAAAGAAAAAGTGATACATTTTTGTCTCAATAAAAAGAGGTCTCAATCGCCTTTTAGGTGTTTAATGATGCATGGAGTGGGCTTGTTCGTATAGATTCTTGGGAATTATCAGAAAAAGTTGAGAAGCTTATTGTTTAGAAATGAGCGGGAAAGCTATTCTTGTGATTTTTTTCTAATAAAAAAACTGCAATAAAATTTGGAACGTAAATCGAAAAACAGTACCTTTGCATCGCTTTTGAGAAGAACGGGCGTTTAGCTCAGCTGGTTCAGAGCATCTGCCTTACAAGCAGAGGGTCGGCGG
>JAVVVP010000098.1:0-5372 GCA_036652575.1 Bacteroidaceae bacterium | reverse complement strand
GGTAATAAGCTCAGGGGTACCTTGTCCGTCAATAGTTTCAGTAATGTTAGTGTTGTAGCCCTTGACCTTCTTGCCTGTCTTATTGCGATAGGTAGCATCAGGATCGTTTGGATTCTGAAGGCTTGAAGCGCTAACCTGTTTCTTATCACGTACGATGATAGTTCCATCGGATTCAACCTCATATTGTTCCTGGAATGCACGGCTCAGAAGTGACACATCATCTTTAGGGCGATTGGCAAGTATGTGGCTGATAACGATTCCCAGATAAAGTAGACGCTTAGATAATGCATCACTCTCTGTACTATAGACCGTCTTAGTAGCATTCTCTACAAGAAAAGCTAATGCTTGCTCACGTATCATCTGATCGCTGAGTTTATTGATTTCTGTTTCGCAGACGCATTGGAAGAATGTCTCATGAATAATCTCGTAGCGGGAATACCAGGCGATGTTGCTTGAAATGAATTTGCTGTCCATGCGAATGGTCTTACCTGATATCCGATATTCCTTAGCTTGGGCACCAGTGACTTGTTTGAAGCATTTCTCGAAAAGGTTTTCACCATGCTTTTCATCGTACTCACAGATGCGACGGCGCAGGCAATAATAGGAGTCAATTGAGGGACACTGTTCATCAAGCCCAATCAAACCAAGAGCACGCCGGAACAGAAGATCATAACGGCAACGTTCATACAACTGCTCGTCACTGCAACCACAACCCTCCTTGAGGACACTCATCGCAACAAGAATACGGATGGAGGCATTGGGAGCACCCATGTTACCTTCCTTGTAGAGAGGCTTGAATATCTCCTCATCAATCTTAGAGGTCACATTCTGATAAAACTTGTTGTGCCAAGCATCAGCAGCGTCATAAAGACGGCTTTCACGCTCGCACATCATGCCAGAAGGGGAGAAGAACAGATCAAACTGCTTGGTTTTAGGGCTTTTCTTGAACATAGAAATATCTCTTTTGAATACTCAAAGGTACAAAATATAATTCAAATAGCATAATGTCAAAGAATATTTGTGATAAATTTATTATTAACCGAAAAACCAAGAGTTTAGACTTTTTAAAGTGGACTCATAATTCATTTGTTTTTATGCTTTTAGTTCCATATAGGGCTTGTGCTATCATCTTCTCTATTTGAATAAGCTGTTGAAGTGTCTTCTGTTGAGTCTTTAGTGAGTGAGGTCTCTAATAGGCTTTCACTGCATAAATTGAAAATTTGTATGGTCGGTTTAATGTAGGTTTTCTTTTTCATGGTATGTTATTTTTTCATTGTCTTTTTGTTATGGATATATAGATGTCCTTTTAGCGGTGAAAGCACACGCCGTCCTTGTAAATCGTAATAATTATTATCTGTATTTTGTGGTGTTTCAATATTGATGATATCTGTCGTTTCTGAGAACGAAAGTCCTTTTATTCCATTTCCGTTGGATATATATACTTTATTTGCAGGAATGTAGGGACCAACAAAGTTATAAAACCCAGGTATTTTGTTTCTTGACACCCCTAACACTAAACAAGAGGTATAAGAATGGAAGTTTGTAAGTGTTCCTTCAAAGCAATTTCCTGTTACCGGTGCTGTACCCGTTGTACTTGTTCCCACGAAAGCATACATTCCTGGTGTAGAGCCCTTGAGTACAACTGCTGTTTCAGCGGGTAAAACGCCATTTTCTGTAAGATATGAATTCAAATGGATAGCGGTGTTGCTATTGGTACCTGTATATGCGGTGATACCTATAGGGACTGTTGTTGCAAACGGTAAGAAGAGTGAAGCATAAGGCATCGCTTCTGATGCTATGGTTACATCGAAACCTGAAACAGGGTAGAGATACAAAATGGAATGAGAGTTGCTACTGTCCCATCCAACGACCTTATCGCTTGCATCACAATGAAAATAACCATTACCACCCGTCGTTCCTGTCGTTGAAATATTCCAGAGTCCCTTTCCTGTCGTATTCTTGGTAAGGACATAAGTTTTGTTGTTTTCGTTTTTGAGGTTTACAAGTGTAGAACCTTTAATATTTTTTGCATAAGTATGTCGGTTTTCTCTAATTTCCAAAGCATCGAAGGATCTATAGTAGTCGCATAATTTTTACAAAGAATGCCAGTATTATCGCCATACATCACTTTATTGGTGTAGCCATAATTCATAATACGATAGTAACTATAGGTGTTGTCGACCGTAAGCGTAGAATGATTATTCTTTAAGTAATGCAGTTCCTCTTTCAATTTTGTGAATAAACTATTCTTTTTCGAAGCGATGTAGGCATCATACGCTGTTTGTAAGGCAGAAGTGTTTTGGGAGGTATAAGTTCCTAGAGCATCTTTTACGCTAAGAATGTTTTTTGACTCGTCCACTTCATTCAGCTCATTTAGATTGATGCATGTAAAAGCAACATCGGATCCAACTCCATCTCCACTATAATATTTAATGGTGGTATTGGCTCCCCCGTTATATCTATTTAAGAATGCATTTCCGCTTATGTTTGCTTTCTTAATGGTCCATCGATGGCCTTCTGGCTTCGTATTTGCGCAAAGGGTATAATCAGATCCTGTCGTGCTAAGGCTTAAGGCTGTCCCGTTTATGGTTGTCTCGCCTGTTATTGCCATCGGGGTTGTGGCTGTTGACTTATTATAGATTTTCACATTATCTGTATTTGTACCTACAAAGCACCATAAATAAGCATCGTTGTTTAGATCTGGTTCTATAGCAGCAGATTGTAGTGTCCCGTTTGTGCTCGTGGGTGCGTAATACGTGTAATAGCTACTTACACGTATCTGATACCACGTAGCATCGTTCGGAAACGTTCCATCGGCGTTGAGCGTTGTGAGTTTTATCGCGCTCGCACTAATTTCGTTGGCTTCAATGCCTTTCTTAATTGTTGTTACTTCTGTATTGGTGAGGGTACGTGAGGTTGCTGTAAATGTCAATTCGCATTGGTTGTTCCCGTTCTCATTGAGTAGCTGAATGTCGTTTGGTACCGTCGTACTAGACTGAAAGCCCAATAAATAGTTGTCGGAAAAGGCAATCCAAGTTGTGCCGCTAGCAGAATAGAACTGAATAGGAGCTGCATACGAAGAAAGAGGGCAAACACCGTTGTTGGTACAAACAAATTTCCCAGAACCTACATTGTATAGATAATAAGCCGATTTTTCTTTGTGAAAATAGATTGTCCATCGTGAGTAGTCTGATTCACTTACGCCTATTTTATACAGAACGTTTGTCGAAGATGGATCAGAATAGAGTATGCCGCGGTTTACATTTTCTATAGTATACGTAGCGGTGTTTGACAAACTGCTTAAATTGGTTATTTGTGCTTGTACGTGTTCCACACAAAGGAGAAACAGCAGGGGCAGTATATGTTTTAATTTCATTGTCGTATGGATTAGTTAGGAATAATTGGTGTATCGTATTTAGGAATCGCAATGGTTGCAATCTTCATTATTAAATCGCCAGGCATTGTTTTTAGCGTACCATTTGTGACAAGAGCCTCCATGTCGGCCTTGAACTCATCGCGCATATCTTGCGTCATACAATAATACTTTGTACCGTAATCATTAATTTCCATTGCAATAAGGCGGAAAAAACCCCATTTCTCAAAGTAAGGATAGAGATTGTAGCCCGATATCTTTGATGCTTTGCGAACATAATTGAAAATGTATGGAACACTATTTTCCCATATAGTGCTTTTTTCCGATACATAGCAATTCGTAACCCAGCATGACTGTGGATAAGTTGTGGCAAGTGTTGCATAACGTCCCTCTTTCCCATTTTGAGCACTCGCAATGAGTTCATATTTGTCCGTGCCAGAATTCGTGTTACGCAGGGATTCGTAAAGGTCTGGAGTATAGTCAGGAAGACCTTCTCCACCCGCTGATACCTCTGTGGAGCAATAGGTGTGAAGCATAAAGAAAGGAGCTAGATTCTCTTCCACATTTACTTCGCTGGTACTTATTGCACGGTCTGGATTTTTTGCAATCGTAGTGACGGTGGAATCTGCCATTGCTTCAAATACGGCTTGCATCTGCATATTTGAAATAAAAGGTTCTTTTGTTCTCGCTGCGTAGGCAAGACGACGTGCACTGCTGCACCCGTTTTTACCACATGCTGGAATCTCTGGATTTGCATTGATAAAGTGCTTGCGAGCATCAGCCCATTTTTCAAAAATACGTCCCGTTGTTCGCATATCGTATCCCATGTGTAAAACGTTATAGCAGGAATTCATATTATTAGAACTTTCTGCCAATCCCGCCCAGCAGAAGTAAGGTTGCATTTGATGCTGATGTCCCCATTCGTGAGAAAGTCCCCAAACTACGTCATTATCGTTTTTCATTATATTTTCTGGAGAACAACTACGATGTTGTGTGTCGTACATAAATGAAACGCCAAAGCCACCTTGATACATATAATAATCGTAGTTGACATATGCCATGGTTTTGTTCTCAGGAATGTGTTTGTACTTTTCTAATCCGAGCAATCGATGTTCCCAAGCAATAAGCGTGTCGATCACGTTTAGGTATTGCCTATATTTACCCGTGGCGTGTTGTTGTAGCGCGGAGACTTCCCAAATAGAATGCACCTTAGAACCAAAGCAGTCCATGCACTGATAGGGAGCGTTGTTGAGTAGTTGTTGCATCTCATCATTCGTTTTGTCGGGTGAAAGATATCCTTGAACTTTCCCATTTAAAAAGTGAACCTGAACTTCTTGATTCGCATAAGCTTTCGGATTGTCATCGTAATAATCAATATAAGCGAGTCCACTACGTTCTGTAGATTTTTGAATAATATTGATGCCATTTTGCAGGTTATATTGCTCTTGCGTATACCAACCTTTTGCATTTTTGTTTTTAGCAAAATCGGCATCTGTAGGCATTGCATACCAATTTATCACTTTCAGTGTTACTGTTTTGTTCGCAGGAATGCCACTAACTGCAACAAGGTGCTTTCCTGGAGATAGAAGAATCCCTGTAACACCTTGTATTTGGTCATAGAGTTTTCCTGGTGTGTTCCATTTCTCGGATAGAGCCTTCGGGGAAAGTAAACATTTGTGAGAGCTGTAGCGATATTTGGTAGAGTAGGTGTTGTTGAGCATTTGTTGTGCCACGTCTTTATAGAGTGCGTAATCAGGTCCTATGGCATCTATGTCTGTTTGCGTAATCGTGGCTTTTAAACGCGTCATCGCTTTGTCCTCAAAAAGAGAGGATGGAATGCTTTTCGTTAAGGGATTTATCTGAAAGAACTGCATCTCTGCGCAAGAAGCAAAATTTCCTCCTCCTGATGTTATGACAAACTGAACATCTGTAATGTTGTCTATACCCGTTTCTCCGAAATATATAGTTGTTGGATTTGAATTCTTCTTGAAATCATAGC
>JAVVVP010000097.1:0-5559 GCA_036652575.1 Bacteroidaceae bacterium | reverse complement strand
TCCATGACACCTCGACTTCTAATATTATCAAGATTTTCAGTGAAGGCTCCTAGAAATCTCAAGCCCTAAAAACGAGCGTAAAGTTGCAAATCAATCGTGTTATAGTTTTTACCGATAGCTGTTGCGCGATCATGGGTGAAAGAATAATTTACTTGAAATTGAAGGTTCTTGCAAAGCGCATAATTTGCGGTTGCGCCCCATACCGTTTTAAGGGAATTCCATTCTTTATTATCACGATAACAATCCCATTTACCATAGACCTTTAATTTTTTTGCCATTGGTACTCCAACGAGCCCATACCAGCCATCCGCTTTATTTTGCTTTTCGGAATTACTTACAACGCCACCTTCTGAAGCTATATATTCTGCTCGAAACGTCCAATCACTTTCGTAATTCACACCGATGCCCCATCTATTCCGATCGGCTTGAGCTTTTGTTTTCGCGTTTCCTAAATAGTTTTCATTTGTATAACGACCGCTCCAACCAAAACCTCCTATTTGCAACTTTTTGAGGGGCGAAAACCAAATACCACCGATCAAGTCTTTAAACTTATCCTTGTCTGTATGATTTATTCCCTGACCATTGAAGACCCCCACTTGGTAATGAAAAAAGGAATGCTGATCTTCGCCTATATTCAAAAGATCTCCTTGAATTTGCAAACCCATATCACGACCACCACTACTGTGTTCTCCTACTCGATCGCTCATCCCTGCAAGTTTTGTAATCACTTGTGAATAAGAACCAAATCCAACATTCCACGGATTCATCGGATTTTCAAACGAGAAGGGACGCTTGTATTGCCCAAGCTTTACACGGAAGGCTTTAGACGGTTGCCATTCTACAAAGGCATCTAGTATGCGTGGACCTTTATCAACTCCTGGCGCACTACACATTTCTGCTTGAACCTTATAATAAAAGTCCTTGAAACATTTTCCGTCTACATAAAAGCGCATATACCGAAGGTCAAAACCGCCATTGGTACTTTGCCCTCTACGATCGTTCCAATCATACTTTCCCACAATATATCCACCAAAGGTTGGCATAGAAAAGTTTTCGGACACAAACTGTTTAACTTGTACTACCGTGGTAGAAGTTTCACTGGATGTTTCGTCGACACTAAATGCCGGCGTGGCTATCAATCCAAACAAAGCCATAGATAAGATACGTGATGATTTCATTACAATTGCATTAAAACGTTGCAAAAGTAAGCAAAAAAAGGAGCAATAAGACGATTTTCTGTAATTTTCATATCCTATAGAAAGGAATCTACTACATTTTCTCTTTCCAAAAAGCTAAATACTGCTGAGCAACCTTACAATGATCGTGATAACGATGAATATATTCAACGCTATCCTTTTTGAGTTGTGGCAAGCATTCTGGGTGTAAGATAAGATGCTTAAGAGCCTGATAAACACTTTCTTCATTGGGCTCTACATTGATTATAGGTCTCAATTCTGCTTCTTGCAAGAGGTCGTAATTTTCAGGTTCACCCCCTCCCACCAGAACAAGCCCTTTTGCCATCGCTAACAAAGCATTCATAGCTGGAGTATACGAATAGAGCTGATCGAGCAATACATCACTATGATTCATAAGATTCTGGTATTCATCAAAAGGCACATTTTCCACTCGAATCATATCGCATCTATCTGGAAATTCTTTGTAAACACGTTCTAACGCTCGCAGCATAATGTCGGTGCCTTTGTATTCACTCCGATTCTGTTGTATTCCTATAAAGAAACGAATCTTTTCATCCTTACGCTCTGCAATAGGCGTAATAGCGGTGGTATTAATCGGAAAAGGAATAAAACGAAGCTTATCAGCAAAATAAGGGCGGTAACTAGCATCATATTCGTATAAGCCAGAAATAATGCCATCGCAATCTTGAGCTATATAGTTATTGACAACACCTTTATCTCCTTTGAGCCAATCATTTATCACGGTTGTGTTGTAATCACTCTTGCGAACAACCTTTCCAAGATTAAAATCGCTATACCGAAAGGTTTGGCAATCTAAACCCGCCTTTACCCAATAGTAATCCATACCAAAGGCTCCCAGAAACAGACGTTTGTTCTGCTTCCTCAATTTTTTATAAAAAGGCATGATGCGCCCCCCTTTTAGATCTAAAAATACGGGATTAATAAGCTGAACCACATCAAATCCTTTGAGAGAACTCATGACACGCCACGCTTTCCACAAATAAACAAACGAAGACCATAAAGAGAAGGAGGAACGGCGTAAATCAATATCACGACGATAGTTTTTCCAACTATCACCATCACTTACCACGGTTACTTGATGCCCTAAAGCACGCAAGCCCTCCGCTAAAGCCCAATGCACATTGCTATATTCGCCTACTAAGAGTATTTTCATAACTTGATGGCACAAAGATAGCTCAAATAAATGAATTTGTTTATCTTTGCTCGCAATTTATGCGGGTTACAAATAGCAACAAGGTTGATAAGAACGAGACAATGTATAATCATGTGCTCAAGTACACCGGTCTTTTTGGCGGGGTGCAAGGCCTTTCTATCTTTTGCTCTATCCTCCGCAACAAATGTGTAGCCGTGCTGATTGGCTCTGCGGGTATGGGGCTCATCGACCTCTACAATCGCGTAATCGACCTGCTTAGTAACGCAACAAACTGCGGCATCTCTTTTAGTGCCGTACGTACCCTCGCCCACTTACACGAAAATAGCGACCGTACAGCTCTCGAAAACTATATAAAATTGGTTCGAAGTTGGAGCTTGCTTACCGCCCTCTTTGGAACCCTCGTTTGTTTACTTTTCTCTCCCATTATTAGTTATCTAACATTCGGAAATCTACACTACACCCTTACTTTTTGTATGCTGTCGCCCATTGTTGGCACATTGGCTTTAAGCGGTGGAGAAATAGCAATCTTCAAAGGGGTACGCGAGCTCAAAAAATTAGCACTTGTTTCTGTCTTTGGAGCCTTCAGCACACTTTCTTTTACGGTTCCATTCTATCTACTCCTTGGATTGAAAGGCATTGTCCCCGCGCTCGTCTTAAGCACCATTGCCCTACTTTTTATACAGATTTATTACTCTTCCAAAATATATCCTTGGAAATTTGCCCTTCCAACAAAAGCACAACTTTTAGAAGGACGTAGCATGTTGAAACTCGGAATCTTTTATGTACTTGCCGGAGTAATAGGAGCTGGAGCTGAAGTGCTCGTCCGTAGATTTCTGAACACAACAGGCTCTATTGAAGACGTTGGACTCTATGCTGCCGGTTTCACGCTAAGCATCACTTACGCCCGCCTTATTTTTGTAGCGATGGATGCCGATTACTACCCCCGACTTTCAGCCGCAGCAATAGAACCACAAAAAATGAATCAGATCATCAACAGTCAAATAGAAGTGTGTATACTCCTAATGGCTCCTTTTCTTATTGTTTTTATGCTTGCCTTACCTTATATAATTCATATTATATACGCACCCGAATTTCTTGCCACCATTCCAATGGTGCTCTACGCTTCTTTTTATATGTATTTCAAAGCCATCACGTCGCCAATCGCCTATATAGCCCTCGCCAAAGGCGATTCTTTTACTTATTTCTCGATGGAAGCCCTTTATTACAGCGTTTTTATTCTCCTCGTATCGGGCGGCTACTACCTAAATGGTCTCGTAGGAGCAGGAATAGCCCTCTCGCTCTCGAACCTCTTTGATCTTATACTCATATCAACCGTCTATCATTTTCGGTATCACTTCCGTTTATCTACTCACGCCCTCTCCCTCATTATCGTACAAGGAGTACTGCTCGCCATCACACTCACGGCTACGCTACAACCCCATCTTTTATTCCGTTATAGTATCGGAATAATAATGGCTGCCATATCGATCTATATCTCCATTCGAATTTTTCGCCGAGAAACAAGCCTTGCTTCCTCTCTCAAAGGATTTATACGTACACAAATGATAGAAAAACAGGCAAAAAAATAGACATCTTATTCTTCAAACGTTCTTTTTTACCCCGAAAAGCATATCATTTTGCTATAAATTTTGCCGTAAAAGAATCTTTTTGTACTTTTGCAGTCGGTTTTGATAACGTTTTAACACGAGCACTATGTTTCATCAATAAAAAAACAATTTAAATGAAAGCAACAGAAGTATTAGACAATCTCAAAAGAAGATTTCCAAACGAACCAGAGTACCATCAGGCAGTGGCTGAAGTATTAAGTACAATCGAGGATGCCTATAATGAACATCCAGAGTTCGAAAAAAATAATCTTATAGAACGCCTATGTATTCCAGAACGTATTTTTTCATTTCGCGTAACTTGGGTCGACGATAAAGGACAAGTAAAAACGAATATGGGATACCGCATTCAGCATAACAATGCTATAGGCCCATACAAAGGTGGACTTCGCTTTCACTCTTCGGTCAATCTATCCATTCTAAAATTCCTTGCCTTTGAGCAAACCTTCAAGAACTCTCTCACAACGCTTCCTATGGGTGGAGGAAAAGGAGGTTCTGACTTCAGTCCACGTGGAAAGTCAAACGCAGAGATTATGCGCTTCTGTCAAGCCTTTATGATGGAGCTTTATCGTTACATTGGTCCAGATACGGACGTACCAGCAGGCGACATTGGCGTAGGAGGACGTGAAGTGGGCTATATGTATGGTATGTACAAAAAAATGGCACGTGAAAATACTGGAACTCTAACAGGAAAAGGATTAGAATTTGGAGGTTCTCTCATTCGTCCTGAAGCCACAGGTTATGGCAACGTTTACTTTCTACTTCAAATGCTAAAGACTCGCAACATCGACATCAAAGGAAAAGTAGTTGCCGTTTCTGGATCTGGCAACGTAGCTCAGTACACCGTTGAAAAACTAATCGCTATCGGAGCAAAAGTCATTACAATGAGCGACTCGAATGGTTATATTTATGACCCAGAAGGTATCGATAGCGAAAAGCTAGCATATCTGATGGAGCTAAAGAATTTATACCGTGGACGTATTCGTGAATATGCTGATAAATATGGCGTAAAATATGTAGAAGGAAGTCGTCCTTGGAGCGAAAAGTGCGACATTGCTATGCCTAGTGCTACACAAAACGAACTTACGGGCGATGATGCAAAAATACTACTTGCAAACGGCTGTATAGCAGTTAGCGAAGGCGCAAATATGCCCTCTACGCCAGAAGCGATTGATGCGTTCCTCGAAGCAAAAATATTATATGCCCCAGGAAAGGCAGCAAATGCAGGAGGTGTATCGGTATCTGGTTTAGAAATGACACAAAACGCTCAAAAATTATCTTGGACAGCAGCAGAAGTCGACGCAAAGTTACAACATATTATGGAAGACATTCATACACAATGTGTTAAATACGGAACAGGCGAAGACGGCATCGTAAACTACGTAAAAGGTGCAAATGTTGCAGGTTTTATGAAAGTAGCAAAGGCGATGATGGCACAAGGCATTCTATAAAGAAGAGACTCAAACAATAGATAAGTCAAATGTTCAAAGACTTCTGCCCACCTATTTTAGTAGTAATACAAATAGGTGGGCAGATTTTTTTAGTAGAAGAAAATCACTCTTAA
>JAVVVP010000096.1:0-5620 GCA_036652575.1 Bacteroidaceae bacterium | reverse complement strand
TCACTCCCGTTACCATCACGCCAATAGAGTCAGAGGCCGTCCATGTGTTGTCGACATTTACGGCGCGGGTTGAAGCGCTCATTCCTGCTGTAATTTGTGCCTCTACAGGACCACTACTCTTGTTCTCTGTTTCATCGTTGCTGCAAGCAGACAACACGACAGCAAAAGCTGCCATCATAAAATAATTTGTTGTTCTCATTGTTATTTAATTTTTTATAGATTGATTTAGTTGGCGTTTACTGTGCCCTCTCCTCCTGAAGTCCAGTCGGTGATGGTGCCTTGAACTTCCACACCCGTGCGGTTTAGTTTTACGGTGTAGGTATATTTATTCCCCGCCGTCAGTGCTGATGGCATCACCCAAATAAAGGGGGCATCGTGCCCGTTGTTCAAGTTGAACTCAAACGTGCGGGTTGTGCTAGCATCGGGCAACAAGATGGCTTCGTAGATATACGCATCCTGTTGTTTGAAGAAGTCGATCGGGTTCTTAGCTGCTATGTCTACAAGAAGACCCGTGCTTAGGTTGAACGTTGCCGTTGTTTTTTGATCCTTTACAGTCACGCTTAGCTTGCTTAAATCTTGGGCAGTGACTCCATCACCCGCTTCTACGGTAAGTATCACCTTGCAAAGTTGGTGCTTGAAGTTGAGGGCAGCGATCTTGTCGGTCTTCTTCTTCCCCTTCACGTTGTTGGAGTACAGGAAGTCGAGGGCTTCCTGATTGTTTTGCGAGGCTACGTTCAGCGCGCACGTATACATCTTCTCCGTGTTGGTGGAAACCGTTCCTTTTGGATAGTACGCATAAAAATCTACCGTGCTGTCATCCATCGGATAGTAAATGGTTTCGGCAGCGCTTTCGGGTTGAAAGCTATTCGCAGATGTCGGACTGCTGATAACGTACGCTTTATTTTCTGCTTTCTCGCTCACGTTTGCGGAGGTAAAATCCATTCCGTTTTTTATCATATAGATACCGATTTTATCGGATGCTGACCACGCGTTATTAACGGCACGCGTTACTTGCTGCACTCCTAACGAGGCGGTAAAGTTGACGGGGATGGGTTGAGACGCAACCGATTCGAAGTCGTTCTCATTGCTACTGCACGCGGTCAACAAGAGGGCGGCACTCGCCCCTGCTAAAACTAAAAATTTTGATTTCATAGAAGCTCTTTTTAATATTTATTCTTCTTTATTCGGCACTGCCTGGTTCTCCTGTTCCATTGCCCACATTCCAATTTTGGATGGTGGCCGTTACGTCCACCGAAGTGCGGTTGATGGTGATGTTGTAGATGTTCTTATCGCCACGGTTGAACGATTTGGCATCGTCCAGCGTCCAGTAAAAGACTTCACCCGTTTTTTTCAACGTGAAGACAAATTGGCGCTTTGCGATAGGGGTGTTTTCCGCTACGTCATTGGGCAACAAGATGGCTTGGGCACTGGAGCCATCGGTAGCGGTGTTCAAGGTAATTATTTCCATGCCACTGGTCATCGGAATGCTAAAGGCATCGAGAAGAGGATCGTAGGAGCCTTCGGTGCGCTGGTTGGTAAGGCAAACGGTCAAGTTCTGAAGGTCTGACGTTTGGATTCCTTTTCCTGCGGTAATGGTCAGCTCCAACTTGGTGAGGCGGTGCTGAAAGTCAAACTGTACCGTGGGTGTCAACTTGCTGTGATCCTGTACCTTTGCCGTCATCAAGTCGATGGCAGGCAAGCTGCTTTGGTTGGAAACGTTCACCGAATAGGAGTTGTTCGTTAGCTTCTGATACGGAGAATAAGCTCTAAAATCTACCTTGCTTCCCTCTACGGGGAAATAGATGATGTTATCGCCTGTAGCGGTAAAGGCACCGTTTCCTGTGGCGGTGGTGTAAAGCCGGTTTGCGGCAGGTCCTACCACTGTTTGTGTGCCCGCAGAAAACATATAGATGCCGATGGCATCGTTTTTCTCCCACGTGGCATCGACTGCACGCGTTTTGATGCTACTCATGACGCGAAGAGGTACTTGCTCTTTCTGAACAAGGGTTGATTCTGTGTCGTTGTTGCAGCTCGTCAAGCACGCTGCCAGGGTCAGAATCGTGACGATTTGTTTTTTCATTTTGTTTGTTTGTTAGGATTTATATTTAATATTTATTGAATGTCTAGACTCCCGTTGTCTACCACTTTCCAATTGGTAATGGTGGCATTGACTCCCACCGCTTGTGGCAGTTCCAACGTGGCATTGAGCACGAGGGGTTCTTTGCCGCTCGTTGCAAAGTTCTTCAAGAGTTCGGTCAAGTTGGTGCTGACGGTTTGCGTTGCTCCCGAGTGAAGCGTTAGGGTCAAGGTGAAGCATTGTTGCTCGGTAGGCACCACATCGAGCATCTGCACCAGAGACACCAACTGTCTGTTGTCTCTAGCGGTGAGGCCAAAGATGGGCTTTAGCGTTTTACCCTCTGTGGGAAGGAGTTGTCCCGATGCTAAATCGAAGCGAGAGGCGATGCCCGTTAGGGTGGCATCGGTCTGCGCAATCCGTTGTTCATCCCCCGCATTTAGTTTCAAGTAGAGTAGGAGTTGGCGCACGCGCTGTTGCATCACAACGGGCACCTTCAGAGTGTCGTCGGGCAGAATTTGCAGGGCTGCCGTTTCCGAAAACAAGAAATCGGGCATGGGTTCTAAGAACCCCGAGGGAAGGGTGTTCACCGTAGCTGTGTTGCCCTGAATGGTGAAGCCCGCAGGCTCGTTGTAGACAAACAACGTAGCTGCTTGAGGTGCGAAAAGGGTGGTAAACGTAGGCTGTATCCCCTGCACGCGTTGAACCACTGGACCAAGGCGTAGGGTGTAAAAAGCAGGCCGCGGAGCGGTGGAACTACACGCACTCCACAAGGTGGTGACGCGCACGGCTCCTAGAGTGGGATGCGAGGTGTTGTAGAGGTCGTCCTTCACACACGAGGTCAAAAGAAGTGCTAGACCCGTTAGCCAGATCGTGATTCTATTTATTTTGCGATGTTCCATATCCATGTAATTCCAAATTGATTGATACCCCAATATTTTTTTGTCTCGTTTCCACAACGCACGCGGATGCTCTGATCTACAACATAGTTATCGTAATCGGCAAAGGTATAGCCTGCGCCCAGATGAAACTCGAGAGAGAAGGTGTTCGAAAGCGGTAGGCGGTAACCGCCCGTGATGCCTCCTCCTTGATAGTTGCCTTGCTTGCCCGTTTTTCCAAACTTGTAGTGAAACGCTCCGAAGTGATACATCGCCCCCACAAAGCCGCGTTTCTGCTTCCCGATTGCATAGCGCACTTCGGGTGACACGCACCACAGGGCATACCGCCGGTCTTTGTCGTTCCAACTCCACGAGGTCCATGTGCCCCTTACGAGCATACTTATCTGGCGATGGAGGCGCCACTCCAGCCCCAAGTCGGGCGTAAGCGTTGCCCATCGCAACAGGTTGGCACGCAACGCAAAGGTGGACGGGCGTGAGGCTGTGGCGGCATCGGTACGAACTACGCGGAACGTGTCTTTCTCGAGGCGAGTGGGGTGCGGTTTTGCAACAAGAGCGGTGGGCGGAACTTCCACCATTGGAGTCGAGGGCCTTTCGCGGGGAGTCAAAGGAATGCGGAGGCTGACTGTCACCACATGGGGATGAGGCTCCGTCTTCTCGGCATAGTTTTGCGTTGCAAAACAAGCTTCTGTCAACTTTTCACGCGAAATCAGTTCTGACTTTACCCGCAGGCTGCGTTGCCGTGCCAAACGCAACGCCTTTTTGGGTTGTTGAGGAAGGTAACAATAGCCCTTTACAACGAGGGGAATGGTCCCCTCCAAAATAGCCTGCTTGTGCTGACGGACAAGGGTGCAGAGGCGTTCCAATTCAAGGGAATTGTCTTTCCACGGAACATAGAACATTTCCTTTTTCGCTACAAAGCGAAACACGTAAAGGGAGTCCGTTGTCGAAGGTTGTTCCTTTCCCTGTAGGGGTGTAAGGAAAAGCATTAGACAAAGTACAGCGAGTATTCTTCTTATCATAGGAAGTAATGTTGATTTAGTTGGAGAAAAGGAGCAGAAAAGGGCACAACAAAGTTTGCCTATCTGGACAAAACGCCAGATAGGTATATAATAAGGTGAGGCAGATCTAAAAAGAGTCTGCCGGACTTGTTTGTTCTTGAAATTTTTAGTATAGAGAGGTCTGCTCTTGTGTGTGTGTGTTTACACAAATTTCTGAGCCAACCAACTTATTTTGCATAAAAAGAGCAAAAGAAGGACGTCTTTTTCTTTCTCCAAAGCCCTTGAAGAAAAGCTTTTCTGTTTGGTTGTTTTTAGAACGGAATGTACACATCGTTTTTTTATTTAAAAAAAAATAGATTGAAGCAGGTTTTTGGATCTCCTTTCAAGTGCAAAGTTAATTGATTATTTTTGCTAAAAAAAGCCTTTTGTCCGTTACCTTACAAAAAGAAGAAAAAAAATAGCACTAAAATGCACTAAAATTGTATCTTTGCACCCTAAAACGCACTAAAATTAGCATTATGAAGTTCCATCCTTTAAGTTTTCAGCAATTACACGAACAGATTCTCTCTCCCTTAGAAAGAAGGGAAAAGGGGCTGATAGGCAGGCAACGCGTTGCGGTTTTTATCTACCCCTCTTTCATATTGGTGATAGGCGTACTCTTCAGCTTGTGCAACCTAACTGGACCGCAACAGCTTTTCTTCAAAATAGCCAACTCGATACACGGACTTTGTGCCATTCTGCTGGTGGGTAGTTATGTTCATCATCGCCTATCGCTGGTGACCGCCTCTTCCATTTTATGCATTTTGACACAAGTAGAAATATCTTCGGAAACCATTTACTGTGCCTTCCAAAAAACACCTTATTTTATTGCTTTAATTATTGGTAATATGGTGCTTTCTGCTATCGTGTTGTTGTTGAGTGTGATGGCCTATTTACGTGTAATTCCCTATGTGATAGCCTCTGTTTCGTTGCTCGGGTTTGGCATCAGTATTTATCTCACAGGAAATGAAGTACTTGAAAATTTCTTTCTCGTCTTCTTTCTCGCTTTTCTGGCACTCTCGTTCTTAGGGTGGAAATTGACCACAAACACATCGGAAATGGAAAAAGAGAACAGCAACTTGAAAGAGGAACAGCAGCAGGTGCTCGATGTTTTTCAGGTGAGCAAGAAGCAGATGCAATCGTATATGATGTTGGCACAGCATCAAAAGACAACGCTCAAACCTGAAAAAACGGCAGAGCTGTTGGGTATATTGGGAGGTGCAGCCGAACGACAGATACGGGAGAACGTGGCGTATTATCTGAAACAGTCTGCCCTTGATTTTGAAAAACTACAGGAGCGACTACCTGAACTCTCCACGTCAGAACTCGAAATATGTGCCTTGATATTGAAAGAGAAAAAGCTCAAAGAGGTCAGCGAAGAATTGGGAAAAACTCCGAGTAACATCACCTGTCAACGAACCAATATCCGTACCAAATTAGGATTGAAAAAAGACGAAAACCTGTATCAATGTTTGAGGACGCGAATGGAAAAATAGGACGGAGACTTTCGCACCCGCCGCCTCACCTCTCTTTCTTGCCTTGATGGATACGGTTTCTCCTCGTGTCATGGTGTTGTGTTCTGGATTGCTTCGCCTTCGCTCGCAATGACG
>JAVVVP010000095.1:0-5738 GCA_036652575.1 Bacteroidaceae bacterium | reverse complement strand
CTCTAATTACGCGTTAAGACTTCTCGTATTACACGCCTATTTAAGAGGTGTAATTCTTGGTCTGAGAAAGGACGCAAATAATGTTCCGTTACCGTTATAGAGGAATGTCCTAAAGCATTACTGATTAACCCCAAGGGCTGTTTGCTATGATAAGCTGTTGTTGCCCACGTATGGCGAGGTGTGTAAGAAGTCAACTTGACACCGAGCTTTAACTGAAGCGTTAAACGGAAAAGGGCATCGTTGTATTTGCGTAAAGAAGATTGATACGCTTGGTAATGATTCGCGTTTTTCAGCTGAGCGTCCCGATACAAGGGGAATATATATGGCGAGCCTACGGAGGTGGAGAGGTAACGATTCAATATTTTCTGAGCTTCAACCTCTAGTTTCACAACGATACGCCGCCCCGTCTTGCGCCGATGATAACAAAGAAGATTCCCGTATAGATTGCTACGCTTTAGTTGAAGCAAGTCGACAAAGGGCATTCCACGCAAATAAAACTGCAAAGCAAAGAGATCGCAGGCTTCTGCATGTTTCTTCGACAGCTGCTGCCGATCTGCATGAATAAGTCTTTCTACCGCCACGGGAGAGATGGATCGCTTCACTTTGCTTTCTACACCCGTATACACTTTCTTAAAAAGAAAGGATACATCGGGAGCGATACCCGCTTGTATCGCTTTGTTATAAATAGCACGAAGTGTTCTCATATAGGTAGAAATGGTGTTCAAAGACAACCCCCGATCGGACAACCACAATTCGTATTGGCAAATCATCGTTTGATTGAGCTCTTCAAACCCCACAGCACGACAAGATAAATATTTTTGGAAAGAAGCTTGCGTACTCTTGTAGATATGAGACGTTCCAAATTGCCGATTGGCATTGAGTTCCTGAATCAGGAGGGTGATAAAAGTGTCGATAGTCATATAATAGTTTGTTTCAATGAATTTTATGTTGAAGTACGTTGTATAAGAAAGGACTAGACATCAGCCTTTCTCTATTTTATTTAAAAAGAGAAAAGTAAAGACACTTTCTTTCCGTGTCTTTACTTTTCTCTGGCAGCTAAAACGATTCACAACCTAAGAAGGTTTGAGCCTTATCATTTTACCGTCTTCTGTTTTTCTTTTTGCTTACGGCTTTTAATTGCGGCTTTTCAAGGACCTCGCTATCCGTTTCCATCAACTGGAAATCTATTTGTTTACGTTCTAAATTAGCTTTGGCCACCTTTATTTTCACCGCATCACCTAATGAATAACGTTTGTGATGACGACGACCGAACAGACAATAGTTGCGTTCATCAAATTCATAGTAATCGTCTACCAAGTCGCGAAGAGGAACCATACCTTCGCACTTGTTTTCGTTCACCTCCACATATAGTCCAAACTCGGTCACACCGCTAATGGTTCCATCAAATTCTTGCCCTACACGTTCTGCCATAAACTCTGTTTGTTTGTACTTTATACTGGCACGTTCTGCGCTAGCAGCAAGTTGCTCCATTGCAGAACTATGTTCACAAAGTTCTTCGTATTTATCGGCACTAGCGCTGCGTCCACCCTCTGCATATCGCGTAAGGAGACGATGAACCATCGTATCTGGATAGCGACGTATCGGCGAAGTGAAGTGAGTGTAGAAAGGAAACATTAAGCCATAATGCCCTATGTTGTAAATACTATATCGCGCTTTCATCATAGCACGCAAAGCTACTGTTTCTACCAAATTTTCTTCTTTTTTACCTTTCACCTCTTCCAACAATTTATTCAGAGCTTTACTGACCTCTTCTTTTGAACCATCCGTACGCAATTTGTAGCCAAACTTTGTAATGAAGGCTTGCAGGTTTTCAAGTTTTGAAGGATCGGGAACATCGTGTATACGGTAAGGAAAGACTTTCGGATTTTTCCCTTTGGGCACATTGCCAATCATCTCCGCTACACTCCGATTTGCGAGTAGCATATATTCTTCCACTAGTTTGTTTGCATCTTTCGCTATTTTGAAATAAGTACTAACAGGTTTCCCTGTTTCATCTATTTCGAAACGCACTTCTGCACGATCAAAGCCTATGGCGCCATTGGCAAAACGTTTGGCACGAAACATCTTAGCGATACGGTCAAGAGCGATAAGTTCTGTAGCATATTCACCCACAGGAGAGCCGTCTGGATTAGGAGGAAGGAGTTCTGGGTGCTCGCCAGGTTGTGTTAAGTCTTGTGGCGAAGCTTCTCCGTTCTGTTCCAAGATGGTTTGCACCTCTTCGTACGTAAAACGACGATTACTACGTATGACCGTATGAGCTAAATGCCAATCCTTTATTTCACCCTCCTTCGTTATTTTAAAGATCGTACTATACGCCAATTTCTCCTCATCTGGGCGAAGGGAGCAAATAAAGTTACAAAGTCGTTCGGGTAACATGGGAATGGTACGATCCACTAAATAGATGCTCGTAGCACGCGAAACGGCCTCTTGATCTATCACACTATCTTCTGTGACATAATGCGATACATCGGCGATGTGAACACCTATTTCCCATAGTCCATCTTTCAGTAAACGAATAGAAAGCGCATCATCAAAATCCTTTGCATCGTGAGGGTCGATCGTGAAAGTTGTAACATCGCGAAAGTCCTCGCGCTTTGCTATTTCCTCCGCAGAAATCTCAGCGGATATATGATTTGCGGCATCCTCCACATTCGATGGATACACGTAAGGCAATCCAAATTCTGCAAGTATAGCGTGCATCTCTGTGGTATTATCGCCACTTTCTCCTAAGATGTCCACAACGCACCCGATTGGATTCTTGGCACCATCAGGCCATTCCACCACTTTCACAACGGCTTTATCTCCCGTTTTACCCCCTTTTAGTTTATCCTTTGGGATAAATATATCGTTAGCAAGTGTTCGACTTTCCGTGATGAGAAATGCATAATTGTTATCCACTTTTAGTTTTCCTACAAACGTTTCGCGCGCCCGCTTCACCACATCTATTACTTCCGCCTCACGGGTATGGTTCCGACGATGGGCAAGCAATGTAGCTGTTACCAAATCACCATTCATTGCTGTTTTAGAATTTCGCTCCATCACTAGAATTGCTTTGTCTTCTCCCTCAGGCAAAAAGGAATTGCGTCCATTTCGTTTGCGTTGAAACATTCCTTTCATAACTTGCGTACGCACTGCCAATTTATAACAACGACCAGACGACACACTTAAATAATCATCCATTACCATATCATCAAGAATATCGTTGCAAAGTAATTTTGCAGGGTGAGTAGTTAAGCGTAAGGCTAAATAAATAGACTTGAGATCATACTCTTTGTCAACGCCATTATGAAACAGTTTCATAAGACTATCTGCTATTTGATTCTTTGTAAGGCGTTTGCTGCCTTTTTTTGTTAACTTGTCCATAACATCTACGTGTTTATTGTAATACAAAGTAAGGCAATTATTCTCGTTCCAACGTTTTTTTCTTTGTAAAAATACCTAATTGGAACGAAAACGACCTCTTTCTTTATCAGAATAAGCTTTAGAACACGACAACAGAAACAGTATAACTATTTTTTGACTATATTTGCACCGCTTTAAGCAGCTATTCATTAAAACTGCACAACTGAAAGTGATAGAAAGAAAGTATATTTTAAAAGAGCAACGAGATAAATAAATGAATTTATTAGTAACTGGCGCAGCAGGATTTATAGGCAGCTTTCTGGCAGAAGGTGGCTTAGATCGCTCTATGCAAGTGTGGGCTGGCATTCGAGCTTCAAGCAGCAGGCAATACCTGACCGACAAGCGTCTGCATTTTGCCAATATCGACCTTTCTAATCGCGAGCAGCTACGGGATGAGCTACGGCATCACAAACAAGAGCATGGAGGATGGGACTATATGATCCATGCGGCAGGTGCCACAAAGTGTCGCTGTAAGGAGGATTTCTTTCGCATCAATTATGAAGGAACAAAAATACTCATCGAAGAGCTTATCAGCCTCGATATGAAACCCAAGAAATTTGTATATATTTCGTCTCTCAGCATTTTTGGAGCCCTACGTGAGAATCCTACATTCGGCACTTCTACACACTATTCGCCCATCACCGATAACGATACGCCTATACCCAATACGGCTTATGGAAAAAGCAAACTGCAAGCGGAACGTTATTTGTCAGAACTCACGGACTTTCCTTTCGTTGTACTTCGTCCCACAGGCGTATATGGACCTCGTGAAAAAGACTACTTTCTAATGGCTAAAAGCATTCGTCAGCACATCGATTTCTCCGTAGGTTATAAGAAACAAGAACTTACCTTTATCTATGTAGCAGACCTTGTAACAGCGACCTTTCTTGCGCTCGAAAAAGGAAAATGCGGGCAACATTACCTCGTGAGCGATGGACAATCCTACGAGGGAAAAACCTTTAGCAACTTGTTACAACAAGAAATGGGTATAACAAGAGTTATACACCTCAAAATGCCCCTCTGGTTTTTGCATGCCGTATGCTATCTTTCAGAAAAAATAGCAAAAAAGACGGGCCGTACCACAACACTAAATAGCGATAAATATAAAATCATCAAACAACGAAACTGGACGTGCAACATAGAACCTATAGAGCGAGAGCTCGGTTATCGTGCAGCTTATTCCCTCAGCAGAGGCGTAAAAGAAACCGTTGCTTGGTATAAAAAAGAACAATGGATTTAACAATTATCACAAAACAAGAAAAACGACGCGAAGGACTTTTCGGAATTGAAAAGATCATGCTATGCTATTGGATACTGACAACTCTTCTTATATTTCTCTTAGGAAATGAACTTGTAGAACGAGAACAGATGCTGATCGAACGACTCTGCATCTTAGTTGGTACCGTAGCCACCTTTGCTCTTTACAACTGGCTACCCTCGCGCTTCACTTCTACCCTACGCATCCTTTTTCAAATGGCATTGCTCTCGTATTGGTATCCAGATACCTATCAGTTTAACTGTCTCTTTGGAAATTTAGATTGTTACTTTGCAGGCATCGAACAACTCTTATTTAATTGCCAACCAGCTGTAGAATTTAGCAAACTTTTTTCATCTTACTTTTGGTGTGAATTGTTCAATCTAGGCTACTTCTCCTACTTTCCGATGATTGGCACCGTTGCCCTTTATGCACTCTTTGCCAAATATCATAAATTTGAAAAGACAACGTTCATTATTCTCTGTTCCTTTCTACTTTACTATATAATATATGTCTTTATACCCGTAGCAGGACCACAATACTATTTCAATGCCATCGGTTTAAACAACGTAGACACCTGCAATTTCTACCATGTGGGAACCTGGTTCAAAGATCATACTGAAATGCTACCCGCTCCAGGCCATGGAGGATTCTTTCAGCACCTCATCGAAATAGCCCACGAAGGCGAACGTCCCACAGCTGCGTTTCCTAGCTCTCACGTAGGAATAAGCACCATCCTAATGATTCTCGCTTACAAGCTCAATCGGAAACTAATGATCGGTTTATTACCCTTCTACATTCTGCTATGCCTATCCACCGTTTACATTCAAGCACACTATGCCATCGATGTCATCGCTGGTTGGCTTTCGGCCATCCTAGTTTATAAGCTTTCTCATCAGCTTTATTATTCAAAACTATTCTACCCCTACGATCCAAACAAGTAGAAGTTAAGTACTTGTAAAATTCACCTATCGGATTTTGAAAATTTACATAGGAAGTAAGTCACATTTACTTCCTATGTAAGTGTAACTTACTTCCCATGTAAAATATTTTACTTCCT
>JAVVVP010000094.1:0-5802 GCA_036652575.1 Bacteroidaceae bacterium | reverse complement strand
TGATAGACCAATTGGAGGTGAGCCGATAGATACGAAAATCAATCTCTATATCCATATAGCCCGATGAGCAGAGCAATAGAGCTACCGAATTGCAGCGAATATGGTGTGAAATAGTGAAGCAATCGCTATTCATCTCGACATAGATCCAATGACGCTCGCTTTGACCCTCGCACAACTCTTTTACAATCGAAAAAAGGTCTATTTGGGTATTCATAAATTCTAATTATGCCACAAAGGTACTGTAATTATCCTTTCTCTTGCGACTTTTACTTTAAAAATTCGACTAAAAGACCCATATGAGGTATTTTAGCTCTTTCACTATCCTTGCAGAAACTCTACCTTTGCATCACAAAATGACAACAAATACTTAGGTATGAGCATAAATAAAAATAAGGGGTTCGGCAAGCTACGAGCAACCATTGTCGCTCTGGTTGCCCTACTCACTACGGTGGTGGTAATCTATTTGAACCAGCCTAAATTTGGCAGGTCGGTTCGGGGTGAGCGGTTGGAACGAGTGCAGCAGTCACCAAACTATCGAGATGGGAAGTTCCAGAATTTAGAACCAACGCCACACCTCACCTCCGACAAAAGTAGGGTTCTAGCAATGTTTGATTATCTGTTTGGGAAGAACGATAACGTTCGCCCTTATGGGGCATTGCCCTGTGTGAAAACAGATTTAAGAGCATTAGACAGAGAGCAAGAGTTGCTCGTTTGGTTCGGGCACTCCTCTTATTTCATCCAGTCGGCAGGTGAGCGAATCTTGATTGACCCCGTATTTGAAGAGGCCTCTCCCGTCTCATTTTTCAATAAGCCATTCGAGGGAACAGATATATACCGAGCCGAGGATATGCCCGACATCGACTACCTCATTATCACCCACGACCATTGGGATCATCTCGACTATCAAACGGTTAGCAAGCTACGAGATCGAGTAAAAAAAGTGATTTGTCCGTTAGGTGTGGGCGAGCTGTTCGATTATTGGGACTATAAGCCCGAACAGATTGTAGAGATGGATTGGGGCGAGCAGTACTCTGCCGATCGTAATTTTACAGTACATTGTCTGCCAGCACGCCACTTTTCGGGACGTCTCTCTAACTCATGTTTGACGCTTTGGGCGGGATATATGGTTGTAACGCCTTCGCAAACTCTCTACGTGAGCGGTGATGGTGGTTATGGAGACCATTTTGCCGCTATTGCACACCAATTCCCCAACATAGACGTTGCCATTGTGGAGAATGGGCAGTATAACGATGATTGGAAATACTTACACCTAATGCCCAAAGAAATGGTGCGAGTTGTTGAGCTACTTCAGCCCGAAAGAGTGTTTACGGGGCATAACAGCAAATATGCACTCTCTCGCCACGCTTGGGATGAGCCGCTGAATGAGGCTTTGAAAATCACCTCTGTCTCTACACCAATGATTGGCGAAGTGGTCTATTTGCAAGATTCTATCATCCGCAGGGATCATTGGTGGCAACTAAATCTAAAAATTCTAAAAAAGTAAACGATATGATTTGTTATTTTTCAGCAACAGGGAATTCGCTTTGGGCTGCACGCCAATTATCTGAAGCCTTCAAGGAGCCTTTGGTCAATATTGCCGAAGCTCTCAAAAAAGAGAAGTTAAACTATATGCTTCGTTCGGACGAAAAGTTACTGTTTGTCTATCCCATCCATTCATGGGGACCAGCGGTACTCGTTGAGCAGTTTATCCGCAAAATGAAGTTGGAGGGCTACGTCAACCAACAGGTCTATTCCATCTCTACGTGTGGCAGCGACTGTGGCAACACCTCTAAAATCATCAAAAAATGGTTGGTCGCAAAATGTATTTCGCTAACAGCTGCATACTCTGTTCCGATGCCCAATACCTACATTTTAATGAAGGGATTCAACACGGATTCCCGAGAGGAGGAGCAACAAAAACTCAGTGAAGCACCTGGCGCTCTTGCCAAAGTGGTGGATGCTATTAAACACCAGCAATGCCCGAAGGAGCTGTATCACTACACTGCTTTCCCTGCGGTAAAAAGCACGCTGTTTTACCCTGCATTTGTACGTCTCACCATTGGCAAAAACTCATTCCACGCTACCGAAAAGTGTATCGCGTGCGGACTATGCGAACAGATCTGTCCCACAAACACCATCACGATGTCCGATCGTAAACCAACTTGGGGCAATACTTGTGTGCAATGTACCGCCTGCATCCACCGCTGCCCTGTGCAAGCTATCGAATGGGGCAAAGTAACTCAAACCAAAGGGCGCTACCACCATCCAGAATTAAAAAAATAACAACGTTACCCCTCTTTGGAGTACGGTTTCTTTCTTACCTGCCTTTGACTCGCTGAAAGAAAGTAACGGACAGATTGGCAATCCGCCCCAAGCCATAGAGTAGTGAGATTGAAAATAATCCTGAGCCATTTTTCTTACTCTATCAAAGAATACTTCAAAAAGGAGGACTCTATTTCTTGACAAAAACTTTCTGTGTTTTGGATGTTCCTTTTTCACGGTCCACGACCTTGACGACATAATAGCCACCAGTTTTCAAATTGATTCTCGTTTTATCATCGCTTGTCTTGGCCTTTGCAATTGTTTTTCCGTCTGTTCCGATGATGTAGACGTTGGAACTCTTCGGTGCTCCGACAATTGTCACTCTACCCTCTTCTGAAGATATTTCAATGGGATCTTTTTTTGATTCTACGGTATTCTGCAGACTGGTAGTAGGTCCCGTTTCTGCGTACCTACCATTGTAAACCAATACGGTATAGGCTGGAATGTTGAATTTCACGATTGAGTCTATATCAATGGAGTCAGTGGTTATATTGTTCAATTTCCTTTGCACAAAAGCATCATCCAGTTTTATTTTACCTTTCACATAGGATGGTATTTCGAATACTTCGCGAAGTGTATTGGTGTAAGCAGTCGTTGCCGACGATGGGTTGCGCAATGCTAGTGTTTGTTTTTCTTTAGTCCAAGCCGCCCATCCGTAAATATTGGCTTTTGCGCCATCCCAAGGATTGCCACCTACCCAATGGGTGTCGGCCAGTACATCAGCATTGTTGCGATGCCACTTTATGCAGCCAGCCAATTCCTTCCAAAGTTCTTTGTCTTTGCCTATATTACTCATCAGATCGTTGTCCACATAGAGCTCAACCATCGCAGAGCCACAAGCAAAGGCACAGCGCATTTCGTTTTTAATTTCTGTGGCAGTCGTTGTGGAATTGTCATGAGCCATATCGGCAGGTGGACCATATTTTGTAACGATGAGTCCATGGGTCATTAATGAATTGATGGGGCAGAGGGGTGAATTTTTCACAAAGTTCTGATAGACCAATCTGTCCCGATATGTAATCCATTTATTACGGTTGTTACCCACACCGATCTCATCATAGTCGTTCTCTTGTCTCCACACCGCATCTGTGTAATGAAACCAGAACGGTGAAGCCCAAGTGCCGACGGTTGTGTTGAAAAATAAGTCTTCTCGCGAATTCCTCAGGGTGTTCAATACCTTGATAATCCCTTCAGCATCCTCTTCGTTGCCAGGGCCCACGGAGGAGTATTGATCGCTGATACCGTCCAACTTGAAATATCTCATATCATAGCTATTCACCATTTGAGAACAACGATTGGTAAAGGCATCAAAGTATTCTTTGTTGGACAGTTGGAAGTTACCGACTTGATTTTCGGGGTGATTTTTATTCCAGAAGGCCAATCGCTTTGCTTTTGCACCACCGTAGCCTCCAACAGGACCAAGCCAAGTGCCTGTACCTGTGTTTGTTTCTTTGGCCTTTTCGTCTAGGAGAGTGAATCCTTTGGGAAATCCGATGTGGAAGTTCCATAAACTATGGAAATCGTCCCACCCGTCATCCCAAACAAAAGCGTCGACACCTATGTTGTAGGGAGTGAACAGTTCCTTGTTCCAAGCTTCAATAATAGGTAAGCACTTCGCTTCTGTCATTCTTTTGAGCGGATCGTCGTCGTTATTGCGGTTGATGTTCAGTTCATACCACGAATTGTAGATCACAAACGAACGCCATGGGACAGCCCGCTCACGCTCGCTATAGGCTAAGATTGAACGACGTGTCTGTCCCTCGGCTATCAGCCCCACTACGGCACTGACTTTCCAAGTATCACCAGCATTGATGGTGGTTTTTCTACTCCATATACCCGTTATTGTCGATGTTGGATTGTAAATACTTTCTTCTGTTTTGGTAACTTTGGGCCCGACAAAACTTATCGAACCAGAACTGTTTATCGTCTCTGTTTTTTCTTCACCCCAATAGCGGAGTAAATACATTCCCGCAGTCGGAACTTTTACGGTGTAGGTGTTAGCATTGGCCTGATTTCCAGTAAATCCTATATGATAATCGGATGCAACGACTTTCCCATCTTGCATCAAGTCCACGCCCACGACATTTAAGCGATTATTCCCGCTGACATATTTGAATGTAACCTTTAGATCGCCTGCAGCGTCAATATCTACGTAGCCACATATCACTTTCGTTTGACTAGCTTCAAATCCCTTGTCAAGAATTCCTTTGGGGATAGCGGCAGCCGAAGTGGTGCTCCAATCGCCTGCCGTCCATTCCAACGGGTTGAAGTTTGTGCTCAGAGCATTCTCCACTTCGTTGATACCCATCGGGGTTTCCAGACCTGCAAATATTTTGTTTGATGTAATAACGGCTCCTCTTGTATTCCCTATTTTTATAGGTTCTGAATTCCCTTTTTCATTCTTCACCGTGTAGATCATCGGTGTCAGAGTCTTCATCTGTGTACTTTGTACGGTGGTTATCGAGAGTTCCGTTCGCAAATAGTGGGAGCCGTCGGCTAAGATTGCTTTCCAAACAAATGAGAGGTTATTGTATTGAAGGCGAGCAACGATGGCTTTACGTCCAAATCTGTCTGCGCCCTTTACGGCATTGGATCTGCCAGCCGTTTCCTGTGTTTCCACACTGACAAGCGCCATCTGTGAGGCATCGACGGAGGTTCCATTCCCTAGTTGAATCCGAAATAACTCGGTGCCAGCCACCAAGCCCAATTCTTCCGAACCTCCAAAAAAGAGTTTACCATCTGTCTTCACGAAAGAAACAGTGAAAAGATCGTTTTTTAGACTCCACAAATCTCCCTCTTGAGCTTTGCTAATGCTTGCCTTGTTGGGTTGATACAAGGAAGGAAAATCCACTGTTTGTGCCTTTGTTGTCATCATGCAACAAGACAAAAGAGCTATTGCCGACTTTAATAGTATTGATTTGTAGACTATCATGATTTTTTTGTTTTTTAGATTACTATATATCTAGACTTAAAAAAGAATTTTGCAAATGTAGTGTTTTTTTCAAGGAAAATGTTATTGTGCACAATTTGTTGTCGAATGTTGTCGAATATATACTAAGCACAGATACGGGTTTGTTTATTTTTACAGTGTTCTCTGTAGGTATCGATGGTCGGGCTCTAAATTTTTGATTTTTCAGTCTTATTGAAAAACACCTTCTCTTGCTGTTTTAAAAACCGAGTTCTAGCGCATCCGAACGATAAAGAGTTTTAGAATAAAAAGAAAGTGAATCTTGCATTTCTTGAAAAAAACGGCAGTACGATAAGAACACCACCAAAGAACGGTATTCGTTCGCCATCTGTGTAAAAAGAGTTCTTAAGTCCACTCTTGAATCCTTTTTAAAGAAGTTCAAGCTTCATCACCCGCATGGTGTCGTGCCACGTCCCCCGAAGAGATCTGCCCCTATCCCCCCACACACAAGAAGTCGAAAAAAGAGCGTTCTAGCAAAAGAACGCTCTTTTTAGTTTTGAAAAAGGATATAA
>JAVVVP010000093.1:0-5844 GCA_036652575.1 Bacteroidaceae bacterium | reverse complement strand
CAATCCAAAAACACAACACGATAACACGAAGAGGAGCCCTATAGATCAAGGAAAGAAAAAGACACTTTCTTGATCGTCCATAGAACAAGTAAAAGCCACTGATATGTAGTACATACCAGCGGCTTAAACATCATCATGAAAAAACAGTTTTTATTTTACGTCGATTGCTTCTTCCTTCTTTTGCTTCTTATTCATGGCTAGATAAGCAATAGGAGCCGCCATAAAGATAGAAGACAAGGTACCAAAGACAACACCAAGAATCATTGCAAACGAGAAACTACGAATACTTTCGCCACCTAGGAAGAAGATACATAGCAACACGATAAGAGTAGATAATCCAGTATTAATGGTACGGGTCAGGGTTGAGTTCAAAGATTCATTGAACAAACGTTTTACATCACGCTTTGGATATAAGTGGAAGTACTCACGCACACGGTCGAAAATAACCACCTTGTCATTGATCGAATAACCAATAGCCGTTAGCACCGCTCCTATAAAGGTCTGGTCTATCTCTAATGAGAAAGGCACCCAACCCCAACAAAGCGAATACATACCGATAATGAGAATGGCATCAATCGTCAAAGCAACGGTACTACCAATAGAGTAAGCCACATTGCGGAAGCGAACTAAAATGTATAAGAAGATCGCTGCAAGAGCAATAACGACACTCAGAATCGCCCCGTAAGTGATGTCCTCAGCAATAGAGGGTCCCACCTTTTGAGAACTGATAATAGAACCTCCAGCGCGATTGTCACGGTCGATAAAGCGTGCAAGGGTTACATTCTTATAAAGCAAATTACCATTCTTCAATGCGGTGAAAAGGAATTTCTCTACTTGAGAATCAATATCTGGCGCGGTATCCTTGATACGATAGTTAGTTGTGACACGGATGGTTTTGCCATCGGTTCCTAGAGCAATAGCCGATACGTTGGCCTCTTCTTTGCTAGACTTCTGAATTTCGCTAAGCAAAAGCGTACGTACTTGTTCTGGCGATACTTTCTCTTCAAACTGAACCACAAAGTTTCGTCCTCCCGTAAAGTCAATGCCTTTACTCAACCCACGAGTGACAAGCGAACCGATACAAACCAAGAGTGCAACACCAAAGATGACGAAATAAGTACGATACTTATTCATAAATTGGAAATTCGCATTGGTCAATAGATTCTTCGAAAGAGAGGTAGTGAATGTTAGATGGGTCCATTTATCCTTTGCGAGGAAGTGCTCGTATACGATACGTGTCAACCATACAGCAGTAAAGAAGGACGCTAAGATACCTATAATTAAAGTCGTGGCAAAACCGCGAATAGGACCTGTGCCAAAGTAGAACAGAATAACACCTGTTATAATAGAGGTGAGGTTGGAGTCGAAGATGGCAGAGAACGCATTCTTATAACCATCGCCTAGCGCACTTGCCGTGTTTTTACCAGCTCGAAGTTCCTCCTTCGTACGCTCATAGATAAGCACGTTGGCATCGACCGCCATACCGAGCGACAGCACCATACCCGCAATACCAGACATCGTGAGGGCTGCCTGAAATGATGTAAGCACTCCAATTGTAAAGAAGAAGTTGATAATCAACGCGCCATTGGCTACCATACCTGGGATTAGACCATACATGGAGCACATATAAATCATCAGGATTATAAACGCTACAATACACGAAGTGACCCCTTGATTAATAGATTCTTGACCAAGAGATGGACCTACGATGTCTTCTTGCACAATGTGAGCAGGAGCGGGCATCTTACCACTCTTAAGCACATTCGCCAAGTCCTTTGTATCCTCTGCGGTGAAGCTACCCGTGATTTGAGAGTTTCCTCCAGGAATTTCACCTTGTACGTTTGGAGCACTATATACATAGCCATCCAATACAATCGCAATGGCATGACCGATATTGTTTTTGGTCATCAACGCCCAACGACGCGCGCCATCGGCATTCATTTGCATACTTACGCAAGGACGACCAAACTGATCGTAATCATCTTTCGCATCGGTTATAACATCTCCTTCCAAAGGAGCTTTACCATTGCGCTCTGTTACTTTTATAGCATAAAGTTCATAGATTTCAGCATTCTTAGCCAAGTCTGACGCTTTAACGCCCCACTTCAGGGAGAGGTCTTTTGGCAATGCACCTTTGGCTATTTCGCTAGAAAGCAGTTTGTTCACCGCAGCTGTGTCGCGCGCTAGAGCATAACCAACCACACTTCCACTTTGACCTTGTGTGAACTGAAGAATAGACATCAAGGGATGTTCTTTTCTAGCTTGTTCATCGGTTTTAGCGTTGGCCGCTTGAGAAGCTTTTCCCTTTCCACCCTTTAGAGCTGCGGTAAGATTTGCCTTCTCCGTTGTTTTTTTCTCTACCTTCGTCGTGTCAGTCGCTGTAGCCGTTGTATCGGTAGTGGCTTTGTCGCCTTTTGCAGCCGTAACGAATTTGCTATCTAAAGAAGCGAGGTAAGGCACAATTACCGTACCATCGTAAGTTTCCCAAAATTCTAGGTTTGCACTTCCTTGAAGAAGTTTACGCACACGCTCAGGTTCTTTAATACCAGGCATTTCGACCATAATACGTCCCATCTGACCTTCCAAGTTTTGGATATTAGGCTGAGCCACACCAAAACGGTCAATACGGGTACGAAGTACGTTGTAAGAATTATCTACGGCCGCTTTCACTTCTGCACGAAGTGTTTTTTCAACATCGGCATCACTACTACGAGTTGTGATTTTACCTTTCAACTGTTGGGTTGCAAAGATCTCTGCAAGGCGGTTCTTGCCTGCCTTTGCTTGGAAGTTCTTAACAAACAGCGTAATAAAGTCAGATTGACTGTTTACTGACTCTGTAGCTGCTTCTGCAACTGCTTTGGTGAAGTTTGCGTCTTCCGAATGATCGGCTAACGATTTAACTACATCGGGTACAGACACTTCCAAAATAACGTTCATACCGCCTTTTAGGTCGAGTCCGAGACCGATCTGCATTTCCTGGCACTGCTTAAAGGTATAGGCTCCTAGCCAAACCTTTTCGTTCTTCAACGAGTCTAGGTACAACATTCCAGCTTCCTTACTCATCGCTTCTGCCTTACTTGTGTAATAGCGTGTCGCAAACGAGAAAGACAGATAGAACAAGCATACTAATGTAAGCAATACAGCGAAAATCTTTACGAATCCTTTGTTCTGCATTTGTTTTCTTATTTTGAATTTATTTATTCCTTTTAAAAATTATGAGCGTGCAAATATAGTTATTTTTTCCTACTTAAGAGAGCTTTCATTCGTTTTTTTAGTCCCTCGTAGGCTCTCTACTCTGTTAATTTTGTGTTTTTCGGACATTCCACTCATTTTCGGGTTCTTTTTTTCTGAAGATAGCAAGAAATAGGATAATGATCGGAAGCATCGGTTTCCGTATCTACCATTGCTCCATAAGGCTCCCAATCATCCGTGCAAAAGAGATGATCAATGCGCACGTAAATGCCATCACGATTAAACGAATGACCGATACCATTGCCTGTGGCTAAAAACGTATCCGTAAGTCCCTGACAAATGGTGTAACGAGCATACGAAATTGGAGAATCGTTGAAATCGCCACACACAATCATCGAATAGCCTTTATGACGTTGTATATAGGCTGCCACCGAATCGGCTTGATAGGCCCTTTTCTTACTCGCCTGCCCTATTTTAGAGGCTAAAAACCGAGAACTTTGCTTTATGGACATCGACTCGGGGTCTTTCACTAAGTTTTTATACATTTCGCGATCCGACATCGTCAACCGGTTCGATTCCAAATGATTATTTATCACGATAACGGTGTCGTTCTCTATCTTTAGCCAAAAAGCAGCACTCACATTCTCTTCACTCTCATAGTGAATGTGCTCCGTCTTGAGGATCGGATAACGGGAGAGAAGGACTAATCGATTGGAGGAATGATTCACCGTATCCTGATGACGATAGCAAGCTAATTCTTCTAACGTATTCAGACGCATTTCATCACTGATCGCAGCACCCTCTTGAAGACAAACAATGTCGGCATCACTTTCTTTGATGTATCGAGCCGCATAACTATAAATAGGTTTTTCTGAAGGATGAGCACCAAAAGCCATTACATTATATGAAAGTACTTTGATGCACCTCTTAGGATGAGGGGATGGCAAATTAAGGGGTAGATAAGTACGTATAGAACCGATACAGCAGAGAAAGCCCACGACAGGAAGCCACGCCGTACGCCAATGAAAGAGGAGCCACAAAAACAAAAAACAGACATTGGCAAAGAAGAAAGCGGGAAAGGCCAGCCCCATCACTCCTACAATTGCACTTATAGAGGGATTTATATACACGCTACTAGCACAGAGCCAAAGCAACAGGATCGTTGCGACATTTGCGCCAAAGACAAAGCGGTAAAGGACCTTTTTGGTAGTATCTAGCATTTATTTTTTCTTGCTCACATCAAATAATTTTTTCTTTTCTCCATCCGTAAGAGAGTCGTATCCCGACTTTTTGATTTTCTCGAGTATCTTATTTAATTCGTCTTGCGTGGCCTTACGTTTCGCATTATAATCGTAATCTTGCTGATGAGCAGCATAGGGGTGATCTACCTTCTGCTCTTTTTGGAAACGCTTTTTCATCCGTTCCACAAAGCTTTTTTTGGGGGGTTGATAAGTAGCCCAAGAAGTAAAAGTAGACGTTTTTGGTTTATCGTGCCTGCGCCAATAAAGGATAATGAAGAAACCAAAGAGCATTCCACCTAAATGGGCAAAATGAGCGACTTTATCGTTTGCACCGTCAAGCCCAGAGAAGAGTTCGATAAGAGCATACCCCATCACGAAATACTTTGCTTTAATAGGAATCGGTGGAAGCAGCAACATAATACGTTCTTCAGGGAAAGTCATACCGAAACCTAATAAAATGGCATAACAAGCGCCCGAAGCTCCAATCGTAGTCCACGTATTCAGGAACTCGCCCATCGCCATTTGTCCAAAGCCTATCACATTTACACCTTGATAATCCGCATATCCTTGTAACCAAAAGTTAACTCCTTGCGACACTTCTTGCAACACTCCTGCACCCACGCCACAGACCAAGAAATAAAACAAAAAGCGTTTCTGTCCCCACACTTGTTCCATGGTACGGCCAAACATCCACAACGCAAACATATTAAAGAATAAATGGCTCCAACCACCGTGTAAGAACATATAAGTGACCAGCTGATAAGGCATAAAATCATCCGCAAGCACAAAGTGAAGTCCTAAGGTGGAGGGCAGGTCTATTCCATTTCGCTCGCACACCAATTGTGCGAGATATACGATTACATTGATAATAATAAGATTCTTCGTTATCAGAGGCATCTGTTTCATATCTATATTGTCTTTATTTTAAATCGGGGCAAAGATACGATTAAGCGCGCGCAATAGCAAATCAAAAAGCACGTCTTTTTAAAAATTGATGCCGCCGAACACCGCCGAACGTAACGATATTATCCAAAAAACGATGAAAATCGCGCAAAGAACTTCATTTTTAGAGATCAAATATGCGGTGTTTTTTATCTCTAAGAATCACCCCTATTTCTTTTATGTATACACATAGACAGCCTATTAAAGCATAAAAAACGAGTTAAATCAGCGTTTTTTTGTGTTTTCTTGAATTTTTCTTTCGATTTTGTTTGTCTTTTGGCAAACAACCTTTATATTTGCAGTCATAAAGATTATTTACCAATCCACTAATTAGTTATTACTATGAATAAATCTGAATTAATCGATGCTATTGCAGCAAGTACTGGTCTTACAAAAATCGATGCTAAAAAAGCATTAGGTGCAACTCTTGACGCGATTTCTGACGCAATGAAAGCTGGCGAAAGTCTTG
>JAVVVP010000092.1:0-6104 GCA_036652575.1 Bacteroidaceae bacterium | reverse complement strand
TTTTGCAACGATTCCTACCCCACAGAATGAGTCGCTATTTCTACAAAAGCACATAAATAGAAAAAGAGTAGACACGTTCCTACTCTTTTTGTATAAATCAATCTAAATAGACGTCCCTACTTCACCTCGTCTACCCTCTTCATCAAATATTGTCCATACTCGTTTTTTCGCATAGGATAAGCTAATTCCTCTAACTTATCCACCGAAATCCAGCCTTGCTCAAAAGCGATACCTTCGAGACAAGCCACTTTTAAACCTGTGCGTTTTTCTATCACTTCAATAAACGTAGAAGCTTCGCTCAAGGAATCGTGAGTGCCTGTATCCAGCCAAGCAAATCCCCTACCAAGTGTCTGAACCTTTAATTCTCCTGTTTCCAAAAAATACTGATTTACAGAAGTTATTTCCAACTCTCCTCGTTCACTCGGTGTAATAATTTTGGCAATATCTACTACTTTATTAGGATAGAAATAAAGTCCCACTACTGCATAATTACTCTTTGGGATGTCTGGCTTTTCTTCTATAGAGATACAATCACCCTCATCGTTAAACTCTACTACGCCATAACGCTCAGGATCGTTCACACGGTAACCAAAAACCGTTGCCTTACCTTCTATTTCTGCATCCTCCAAAGAATGTCGAAGCATACGCCTCAAACCACTTCCATGAAAAATATTATCGCCAAGCACAAGACAAACACTATCCTCACCAATAAAATCTTGGCCGATAAGAAATGCTTGCGCTAGTCCATCGGGCGATGGCTGCTCTGCATACTCTAAGTGTACCCCATAATCTGTTCCATCTCCAAGCAATCTACGAAATGAAGGAAGATCGATAGGTGTTGATATAATCAGTATTTCGCGAATGCCCGCAAGCATAAGTACCGAAATAGGATAATAAATCATTGGTTTGTCAAATATCGGTATTAACTGCTTACTAATTCCCTTAGTAATTGGGTAGAGCCGAGTTCCACTACCTCCAGCAAGAACAATTCCTTTCATAGCTTTATATATTTAAATACCCACAAAGATAAAGAAAACAAAAGAAACGAAGAAGCTTTCGTCGCTTTTTTAGCCTAAAGCTCCAGTTTTTAACCGAAAAAGAGCTACCTTTGCGCAAACTTTACACTAAAATAATTACAGACGAATAGAATGAGTATATTATCAAGCCTCTTTACAAGAAAAAAAGCTTCTGACGAAGTAAAGGGAGAACTCGTAGGCGGAATGGAAGACTTCATGTCATTAATACGAGTATATTATCAAGCAGTAATGGCATCTAGTTTAGGAATCACAAACCTTGGAATGCTGCCAGATTTACGTGTCTTTAAGCAAACGCTACACGTGCCAACCGTAAACAACAAGCTAGGACTAGGAGAAAAGAATCGTTGTAAAAAAATGCTTATAGATCTCTATGGCATGCAAGACTTCTTTTTTAAAGAAATAGACCAAAGTATAAAAAATGGTTGTCGAAATGCCAATGACATACGGAACTATTTATTTCTCTTTCAAGGCTTCAGCCAAGACTTGATGATGCTCATGAGCAACATTATGAAATGGAAGTTTCGAATGCCTAGCGTTTTTAAGAAAACAATGAAAGGGATGATAACAAAAAGTGTCAACGACATTCTGACTAAAAATGATTGGAAAGATGACGGTGTACGCAAAACATGCATCGCGATCCGACAATATCAACAAAAATTAGGTTATACTCCAGCTTGGATGACCGAATATATATATCATATTGTAGTACTCGCAAAGAAAGAGCCCAAAAAATCTTCAACAGAAGATGAAAAAAAATAGCAGGAAATTTGGTTTAAAACATAAATATTCCTATATTTGCGAATAGAAATAAAGTGATATGGCTCAAGAAGATCTACTACGTAACTTCGAAACTAAGCTCCGCCTACTTATGATACAGTACAAGAGCCTTAAAAAGGACAATGATGATCTCTACAAAATGCTTGAAGAGAAAGAGGTCAAAATTGAATCCCTAAAGGAGGAGTGTATTCATCTAAGGAGCAATTACGACAATTTAAAATTAGCGAAGATGATTGAAATAAGCGATGCTGATATGACTGTAGCTCATTCGAGATTGTCAAAATTGATACGTGATGTCGACAAATGCATTTCACTATTAAACGCATAAAAAAGTAGGATTATGAATGATATTAGTGAAAGATTTACAATCAACCTACAACTCGGTGGACAACCCTATCCTATTACAATTAAGCGAGAGGACGAAATCGTTTATCGAGATGCTGCAAAAAAAATAAATGGAAAGCTCAATCTCTATAAAAGTAAATTTCCAAATCAGGGCAATGAAAAGTATATGTTTATGACACTTCTAGACATTACCGTTCAGCTTTTGAGAAATGAAAATCGGAATAATACAGCACCTTACAATGAAACGTTACTTCACTTAATAAGTGAGATAGACGAGGTCTTGAGCAAGAAATAAATCGGGAACTATATTTTAAAGAAAAAAAGAAAAAGTGCGCATTGTCCTTTTGCAAAAGAACAATAAAATGACGATGCGTTATGTATAATATATAAAAACAAAAAGTTATGACAATTGCAATAATAGCAACAGTGTGTGGACTCTTTATCGGAGGCATTGCAGGCTTTGTAGTTTTCCGCTACGTTATAAAAGGGAAATTCAATCAAATGCTTAGCGATGCAAAAAAAGAGGCTAGCGTAATTAAGGAAAAGAAACTACTCGAAGTAAAAGAGAAATTTCTCAATAAAAAAGCAGACTTAGAAAAAGAAGTTCAGCAACGCAATCATCAAATTCTACAAAATGAGAACAAACTAAAACAACGCGAAATAAGTATCAATCAACGGCAAGAAGACTTAGGACGCAAAAAACAAGAATTAGAAAGTACACAGCAACGACTCGAGAGTCAGCAACAAGCGTTAGAAATAAAAAAAGAAGAACTTGACAAAATACAAATGCTAGAGCGTGAAAAACTTGAAGCAATTAGTGGTCTATCTGCTGCAGAAGCAAAAGAACGTCTTGTAGAAGCTCTGAAAGATGAAGCTAAAACAAATGCTCAAAGTTACATCAACGATATTATGGACGATGCGAAAATGACCGCTAATAAAGAAGCAAAACGCATCGTTATACAAAGTATCCAAAGAGTGGCTACTGAAACGGCAATAGAAAACAGTGTAACCGTTTTTCATATAGATAATGACGAAGTAAAAGGTCGTATTATTGGGCGTGAAGGTCGTAACATTCGCGCACTTGAAGCAGCAACAGGGGTTGAAATCGTAGTTGACGATACTCCCGAAGCAATTGTCATATCAGCTTTTGACCCTGTACGTAGAGAAATCTGTCGCTTAGCGCTACACCAACTCATTGCAGACGGGCGTATACACCCTGCACGCATTGAAGAGGTTGTATCAAAAGTAACAAAACAAGTAGAAGAAGAAATTATTGAAACAGGGAAACGTACAACCATAGACCTTGGAGTTCACGGACTTCACCCCGAGCTTGTGCGCATCATTGGTAAAATGAAGTATCGTTCATCTTATGGACAGAATTTACTACAACATGCTCGTGAAACAGCGAACCTATGCTCTATAATGGCTACTGAACTAGGATTGAATCCAAAGAAAGCAAAACGTGCTGGATTGCTGCACGACATTGGTAAAGTGCCAGACGAAGAACCAGAGATGCCACACGCTCTTTACGGTGCTAAACTAGCCGAGAAATTCAAAGAAAAACCCGAAATATGTAATGCGATCGGTGCTCACCACGATGAAATGGAAATGCAAACCCTACTCGCCCCCATTGTTCAAGTGTGTGATGCCATAAGTGGAGCACGTCCTGGTGCACGCCGAGAAATTGTAGAGGCATACATCAAACGTCTAAACGATCTTGAAAACATCGCGATGAGCTATCCTGGCGTAACGAAAACGTATGCTATACAAGCTGGGCGCGAGCTACGCGTTATCGTTGGTGCAGACAAAATAGATGATGTTCAAACCGAAAGTCTAAGTAATGAAATTGCAAAAAAGATACAAGATGAAATGACCTACCCTGGTCAAGTAAAGATTACGGTTATCCGCGAAACCAGATCTATTAGTTATGCCAAATAAAATAGCGATTCAACTTAGGAGGAAACTGTCTTTAACCACTAGTTTCTTGATTCTATCTGCTGCTTCATTTTCTCAAAATAGTATTATAGAAGAGAAACTAAGTGGGCTAACTTATAAAAATGATGCTCAAGTTTCATTTTCGAACAAGAAAACACCTCTTTGGATCGCATCAAACAAATATGGTTTATCGTCTGTAAAAGGGGACAACGGGCATCTTAGATTATCACTCCTTCGAAATGTAAAATGCGATTCCATACACAAATGGAAAATTGGATATGGAATAGATGTGGCAGGAGCATATAACTACACGAGTCCTATTGTCATACAACAATTATTTCTTGATGCTCAATATAAAGGAATAGGAATATCAATAGGAAGCAAGGAAAGAGCTGCAGAAATGAAGAATGAAGAACTTAGTAGCGGCAGCCAAACGTTCGGAATAAATGCACGCCCTGTGCCACAAGTAAGAATAGAAATACCTGAATATATTTCAATTACAGGAAAGAGTAATTGGGCTGCTGTTAAAGGCCATATATCATACGGTATGTTTACAGACGACAAATGGCAAAAAGATTATGTTGTATCAGGAAGTCGATATACCCAAAAAGTGCTATATCATAGTAAAGCTGGTTTTTTAAGACTTGGTAATGAAAAAAACTTTCCACTCGTCTTTGAAGGAGGATTGGAAATGGCTGGTCAATTTGGTGGGGAATCACATAATCGTCTTCCGAACGGAGAAGTCCTGAAATTAGGTACTAGTCTAAAAGACTTTTTTAACATATTTACATTAGGGGGAGCAGATCCTACTGATGGCATTTACTCAAATGTGGCAGGTAATACGCTAGGAAGTTGGTTGCTAAGCCTTAGTTATAAATTTGACACTTGGAAAGTAAGAGCTTATTACGACCACTTCTTTGAAGACCATTCCATGATGTTTGCTGAATATGGGTGGAAAGATGGATTAAGAGGTATTGAAATCACTTTGCCCAAGAACAACTTTGTTAATACCTTCGTATATGAATATATAGGGACAAAAGATCAAGCGGGACCCATCTACCATGATCATACAGATGCTGTTCTAGATCAAATAAGTGCAATAGATAATTACTATAATCACAGTATTTATAATGGATGGCAGCATTGGGGACAAGCTATTGGAAATCCTCTTTTTACATCACCATTATATAATGATAAGAATAAACTTTCTTTTGAGAACAATAGATTTTTAGCGCATCATTTTGGAATCAACGGAAATCCCAGAAGCGATTTACATTATCGTATTCTCGTATCCTATTCAGAAAGTTGGGGCATTTATAATGACCCCTATGATGATAAAAAATATAACACTTCTATCATGGGGGAAATTTCATACCATCCAAATAGAATTCTAAATCGCAATGTATCTGGATGGGCTCTGTCTGGCGCATTCGCCATAGATAGAGGATCCATTCTTGGAAATAACACAGGTTTTCAATTAACAATTAGCAAAAAAGGCATCTTAAATTTTTAAGCATGGGAAAGAATATAATACATCCTTTACGAACAATAGCCATAACAGCATTATGCCTATCTTTTATTTGTAGCTGTGATAAAAAACCTATGAACGATGACTTAGATGGCAATTGGCAGCTATTAGATATTAACTACAAAAACAGTACTGGTATCTACGATTCTATCGTATCCAAGAAAGAACAAAAAGTATTTTTTGCTTTTCAACTGAAGCTAATGAACGTATCTAAAATGAACATATCTAATATATTAAGTAGATTCAGATACACGAAAGACTCCTTATTCTTATATGATTTTTATAGAAGAGGCTATCCGAATGATACACTTATAACAGATGAGCATACAAAGATTCTTAACGATGTAGGCATTGACGGAAACAAGGCAGATTTTAAAATAGAGACGCTTAATAGCCACACGCTAAAACTAAGTTCTGACTATGCAAAGTTATTATTTAGAAAATTCTAATCAATCGACTCTAAATTGAGTTTATATCACCTT
>JAVVVP010000091.1:0-6125 GCA_036652575.1 Bacteroidaceae bacterium | reverse complement strand
TTGCGAGGGCTTTGCTCGAAGCAATCTAGTGGTGTCGCCCTTCTTGTCTTTCTGATCTTGATGGAGACGGCTCTTCCTCGTGTCATGGTGTTGTGTTCTGGATTGCTTCGCCTTCGGTTCGCAATATTACTATTGTTTTTAATTTCATGAATCAATCGGTTTTTTAGTATTCTACTGTCATTATAACGTAAGTTGTCCATTTTCCCAAAGCAAAGCTGCCTGCTGCAATGATTTAACATGCTTGTTCAGAAAGGCTTGAAGCTTTTCCAGAGTCTTGTCTTTTGTATCTTTATCTATATAATAAGGAGTTAAGATATCAAGATAGCTCTCTGCATGCTTATATATCAAAGCTCCCAATTGCTTATGTAGTTCGCTTATATTACCGCTAAAGTTATTGTACAGTGTCTCACGCTCAGTAATAAGACTTTTCAAGCGTTGTTTAGCTGTACTCATTCCACCGTACACGTCTTTTTCCAAGATGCCTTTTACATCAAGACCGCCTTCCTTTTCTGCTATGATACGCCACGACTGAAGTTCTTCTATCCAACTATCATCTATTCTTTTCAATACATCATCCAATATTTCCTCAGAAAGGAAATATTCCTGAGCGGTTTTATGAAAAGAAACCGACAATCTTTCTTTAAAATCGGCAAGTCCAAGTCCGTATTTACCAAAAAAGAATATGCTATATTCGTTTCCAGGAGCCGTGCGTATATTTGTTTTTCCATCTGTTACAGTTAATATCCTATTGGCGGTATGATGACATACTCCATTTCGGAAGAAGGTTATTCCGGTTTCTGTCGGAGATGGTGTAGGAGGGCAAAAATTCAACAGCCATTGCTTGTAAGCATTGCTTCTTGCTTGCAAAGTTTTTGTACGTCCGTCGCTCCATCCACCTCCAAAATTATCCCATTCTGTGTCACGTGCCGTATTTATCACCATGACGTGAGAGTCGTTTGGTACAAAAGTTGAAGAAGGCATCGAATACGCTTCGATTGGCATTAGTTCGATAAAATTCATAATCTTGTTTGTTAAAGTTATACTTCATTGTTCTTTCTCTCTTGTCGGATTCGAAAATCCTTATGCTTATATCCGTCTGATTACAAATTCGCCGGGACGGGGATTAAAAAGCAAAGATACTACGGACGTGGTTGCCGTAGTCCTTAGTATATTGGTACACCTTGCCGTCGCTGAAGGAAACGCATCTAGCTTTGTCGTTGTCGTTCTGGCTCTCCGACGATGACCAGTAATAAAAGTCAAGAAGCCCGCTTATTTCCTCATTATCACTTATAGTCTTTAATTTGGCTATCTGATCTGATAATAAATTTCTGATGCTATACAAATACAGCAACTGACCACAAGAAGGTAAGAACCAACCACTACTTCTGGTCGGGGCAGCGTACCGAAGGAAAGGGGAGGCAGTACCGAATTGCATACAGGCATTAGCGGCGGGGAAATATGTGATAGGCCAATTAGGATACCTTACTTCTTTCATCTTCTGGCAGTTGTCGTAGCCCTGCCAATCGTTTTTGTTGGTAGAAGTACCTACCCAAAAATGAAAATCCTTGTCCATTTTTGCCCACTCTATTTGCATTCCTAGATCAATATTAGCATTCGGCACATTCTGCAATGCCATCACGTAGCCTATAATGGTGGACATCTTATGGTTGTTCATATTCTTATAATCTCCTTGGTCGGAGGCATCTTTGCCTACCTTGAAAACAAGCCCGATGCAGGCGGATTTCTGAGCAGCGGTGAGTGTGGCATCTTTGCCCACGAACGAACCGTCAGACAAGTAGAAGTCGCCTACTTGCAGGGTGTGCGTCTTTGATGTAACACCACCGTCCACCTTATAATAAGCGTATTTTGTGGCAGCGATGTTGGATGAAACTTCATACTCTTTGGTGTGGCCGTTCGTTGTGGTGTAGCTTCCTGTGAGGTTAGGAGCTCCGCTTTGGGCGGGTTTCACTAAGTAACGGTAGGTATTTAACGAGGAATTATATGGCGTAAAGTTGTTGAACTGGGTGTTGTGTCCAGAAATGTAGTAATCGGGAAGCGGATTGTTTTCCGCATCTTGGAGTGTGTATTTCGTTGCGGGAGTCTCTATCACCATGAGCGCCATGGCGTGGGTCATGGTGAACGCGAGGAAGTAAGTGCCATCAGCCTGCTTGATGCTGAGTTTACTGCTGCCCGTCATTAGGTCTTGGGCGGTATAGGTGGCGTAGGTACTTTGGTTGGTGATGGGTGTCCACTGTGTTATCACATTGGCAAAGAATGCGGTGGCTGTGGTAGCCGTGGGGTCCAGCGTTCCTTTCAAGTTGGCTTGATAGGGATAGTAGGCGAAGTATTTCTTTGCACCTGTGTAGTAGCTTTCTCCCGTCCATTTGCTTCCGTCGTAAGTCAGCGGTAGGTTGTTGCTGACAATCTTGTCGTCCATCACTATATACAGCCCTATCTGGTCGCCTGCGGTGAACTGGGTTGTGTAACCATTCTCGGTGGCACGGGTGCGGGGGTTGCTGTCGACATAGCCGCCATCGGTGACGGTGATGGTGAGCGGTATGCCCTGCGGAGCGTCATCGCCTGTTGCCGTAAACTCCTCTTTTTGGCAACCTGCTACCCCTGCCGCCAGCATCAGTAGCAGCACAAGGCTTCGTATCGTTTTGATTGATTTCATATCGTGCTAAGTTGATAGATAAATTAATTAATAGGTAAATAGATTAAAAAGCCAAGATACTCCGGACGATGTTTGCGCCGCCCTTACCGTAGCTGACCATATCCTGATTGACGTCTGATTCGAATTTCATGCACCAAGCGGCGCCATTGGAGTCATTGTCGCTCTCTGACGACGAAAAATACGTTTGCAAAAAATTGGTGCCGCCGACCTTCTCGAATTGACTATTCAGCATATTTTTACCAGCATTCCCACTTATAGATCCTTGCCCCCAGCGCATATACTTCAACTCCATAATGGAAGGCCAGTACCAACCGCTACTATTCTTAGGAGCAGGATGATTCGCGGCATACTGCGCAATGGCGGTGATGGGAAGAACGGTGAGGTTTCCAGTTATTTGATTGTTATAGGCTGTCAATGCTTGAGTATTGGCATAACCTTGCATCTTCGTCTTCGCTGATATATCTACCTTTTCGGAACCTCTATCAGAACTATTTGTCCAGTTGTTTACTGTCGCAGAAGTGGAACACCATTGAATATCGGAGGTACTGACATCCTGCAACGCCACCACCAAGCCGTGGGTGCCATCTAGGAACTTTGATTTTAGCAAAGGGTCGTCAGCCGTAATGTCGCCCACCCAATAGACAATGCCGATGCATACAGCTCGCTGATCATCGGTTAGTTGGACATCTTTCCCCTCTAACGAACCGTCCGAAAAGTAGAAGTCGCCGATGGCAGCATTTCTCGGATTTTTTGAACCTATAGGAGGAATATGTATTTCGGCTGTTCCGTCACTTGGTTTTTCTTTTGTCCAGTCGGCAATGGTGGATTGTACGGTTAGTCCCGTATTGTTTACTGTGATTTGGAATTGGTACTTGTTGCCGCTCTCCAATTTCAAGCCATTCGCATCGGGGATGGTGTAGTAGAGCTCCTTACCGCTCTTCAGCATCACTTTGATAAAGATACTATCCTGTGCCACAGTCTGCGGAACAACCACTGCCGAGGCGTAAACGGTAGTAGCACTGAAACTATTCATCTCGATGCATGTGCCTATCTGGATGGGGGCGGAAAGGTTGTTGTCAGTGGTAGGGGTAATCATAGTGGCACGAGTGGATTGTCCGTTGGTCTGGTCGTTGATATTCTTCTGCTTGTTGGGCAGAAAGTCGGCTTTGAGCTGCGTGTTCTCGATGGTTACCACCGCATTGTTCAAGTCGAGAGCACGATTCCCAGCCTTGAGTGCCACCTCCACTTTCGAAAGGAGGTGGTAGAAGCACATCGATACGGTTTTGTTCGAGTTTTTCACCCCTTTGTTGGCGGCATAGAGCAGGTCGGACGCAAGGTAGCCTATGCCGTATGGCTCTCTCTGGTCGCTCGCTACGGAATGGAGAATTGCCGAGGCGGGGAACGAGTTGCCAATAGTGCCATTGGTCAGAAAGGCGTAAATGTCTACGTTGTTGCCTGTGGCGGGGTAATACAGATCCTCCGCCGACGACTCGGACTTGGTGAAACCTCCGCAGCCGTCTGCCTTTACGAGGTAGTTTGCGTAGAGTGGTTGCGTCGTGCCGTCTGTCCCTGCATTGTCCACAAAGAAGTTGACGATTTGGTTGGCGGCTATCTGTCGGTCGGGCACATCGTTGTTAGCACTTGTCTTTACTTGTGAGGTGATCTCACTGCTCAGACGAATCTCCCCATTCCACGTGGCGGGAGTTATATCGTCGTGTTTCGAGCAAGCTGCCAATGCCAAACCAGCAAGCAGCACAAAAGCGAATGATTGAATAGCTGATTTCATAATCATCTATATGTTAGTTAATTTTAAATGCGCAGGCAGCTCGGTATGGATGCGTTTCCTCTGCACAGCGATTATCATCTTTTATGAATTCTTTGGTAATAGGATTAAACACATACACATAGTTCCCGTCTCGCCCCATTCTATTTGCCGTAAAGTATATTCTATTTGTTAAGGTGGTTCCCTCTGCTTGGCTTATATTGTAGTTTATCAAAGAGATTGCATTGGCAAGTATCTTGAGTTCCTTTATAGAGATCATATACCAGTTGGAAAATGTTACTGGGTTCTGATTCGTGATTTTAGTGTTTCTTTTACACCATGGTATAGCGATGGCGTTGTCTCGTAGATGCTCCTCTATGCAGTACGATTCGTAATATCCATTAATCGTCGTTTGACTGCTTGTACGGTCATGAAATAGATAATTCCACCATTTCGATGTGTTTTCCTTCAGCCCAACGATATACCCCGTAGGAGCACCCTGAAATTCGGTATATCCGCCAGCATCTTCGGGGGCTGTCGAGTCGCGCACAAAAAACACGATTCCTGCGACCGTTCTTTTCTGTCCGTTGGTGCCACTCTGTTTAGGATTTACATCCACACCCCAAACCGTCCCATCATCGTATAATATTCGTACTCCGCCATCGCTCCACGTGCCATCGGAGTAGTAGTAATCGCCTATTTTAAGGTCGGAGGCGGTATAGGTTGCTACAGACTCTTTACTCCTCACATCGGTTGTTGTGCCCGTCCACGCCTCGGCTTCGCTGACCGTGGCAATGATCCTATTTTTAGCCACTGTGATGTTATAGGTGTATTGCTTTCCTGCGACAAAGTTGAACGAAGTGGCGTAAACGAACTCCTGCCCGTCGAACGTGATGCTGATAAATGGTCCTTCCAAATTGGTCCGCTGCGGCACGACAAGAGCCTGTACACTTTTCTGAAAACCGCTGGTAGGGGTTGCCACAGCATTGGTTTTAATGGTGTCTCTGCCCAATCTTACTTGCGCCACGCTCCCCTTGGTGCTTATCGCTCCCGAAGTGAGGTATTGATTGATGAGGGTGACGGTGGCAGCCTGTACGTTGGCTTCGGTTATGCCTTCGCCGGCTTTGAGATTTACCACCACTTTGGCAGGCAGATGTTTGAAAGAGAGTATAGGGTTGCTGAGTCTGATTGTCGCAGTGGCATAAATCATATCGCTCTGTTGGTAGCCTGTGGCGCTTTGGTCTGCGCTGACTTGGAACGAGGTGGGCTTCGTGGCAGCATAAGTGGTCGAATGCCACGCTTCCGCTGCCACAGTGGCGGAAGTCCAGTAGAATGGTGTGACACCTGCGGCAGCGGTGAGTTTGCCTGTATTCTTGTCGGAAACGGTGTACTTTTTTACTTCGCTACCGATCTGCACCGCCACCTCCTCGCCACCAGTCCACGTGTTCGCATACGTGGCACGGGTCGCCTCCATGCTGTACATTTGCGCGGTGAACGTCATCGGCTGTTTGCTATCGAGCAGTTGGTTGTCGTCGGTTTCGTTTTTGGTGCAACCTGTCACTCCTGCCGCGAGCAGCAGTAGCAGTATTTTCTCGGGGAAGTATCTTCTTGTTTTCATATCGTGTATAATATTATTTTTTTCTTTGTGCCACCGCCCCCTGCGAAAGGGGCGTTGCAACCTGGATAGGT
>JAVVVP010000090.1:0-6253 GCA_036652575.1 Bacteroidaceae bacterium | reverse complement strand
TTAGAGAACACATTTGGCTTTTTAGCTTCTTCAAAAGTTGAAAAAACAAAATTCTTTAGAATAAGTTGTCTTCGAAGTCTGATTTTAGGTGTATTGCTTGGTCTGCCCAAAAATGTTTCTTACTTTTGCGCGAAGAAACGTAAAAAGAGAGAATGGATAAGATCGAACTAACGGTGCAAGATGTGTCGAGGGGTATATCGTATAAAGAGATGTATATACTGCTGTTGCGAGAGGTGAACGGGTTACGTAAATTGCCTTTAATGATAGGTTCGGCAGAGGCTCAAACAATTGTTGCTAAATTACATCCTGGCATACAACCTCCATTCCTCATGGCGGATGTGTTACATAGCGTAACGATGCGTTATAATATAGATATAGATAGCATTGTAATTCATAAGGTGGAGGAAGGTGTATTTTGGGCTTTTACGTTATTTCGTCGTGAAACTGAAATCTCTGGTTTTGAACTACGGGCTTCAGATGCTGTATGTTTAGCCTTAACTTATCGTATTCCTCTTTATGTGGAAAAGAAATTGTTTGAGCGTCAGTATATGCGAGAGCAAGGAGATGGTTTGGTGTCATTGCCCATAAATTCACTTAGTTTGACCTTATTGCAAGAAGCGTTGAAGGCAGCGGTGCATGATGAAAATTTTGAATTAGCATCTCAACTTCGAGACGAAATTAAAAGACGAAAATGAAAGAGGTGCGTTTTTTTTATGCTCCAGACGTGGCATCATGTAACGAATTACCTCAGGAAGAGGCTGCTCATGCCGTACGTGTGCTTCGCTTGCAAGCGGGTGACGAACTGATGCTAATGGATGGAGTTGGTTCGTTCTGGCGTGCAGATATAACTGTTGCAACCCATAAGCATTGTTTTTTTGTGGTGAAAGAGAAAATTCCGCAACCTAGATTGTGGAATGGATGTTTGCGCTTAGCTGTAGCTCCTACGAAAAATATGGATAGGATGGAATGGCTTGCCGAAAAGGCCACAGAAATAGGTTTAGATGCGCTTACGTTTCTTAATTGTGATTTTTCGGAACGTAAGGTACTAAAGTCCGAGCGAATAGACAAAATATTGGTATCTGCCATGAAACAAAGTCATAAAGCTTGGAAGCCAGAACTTACAGAAATAATTTCTTTTGCTGCATTCGTGAAGCAAGATTTTAAAGGACAAAAGTTTATAGCTCATTGCTATAATGATACCGAGCTGATGCCAGAAGGCAAGCCTTTTTTACTTGATGTGCTAAATGCAGGAGATGCTTTGGTCTTAATTGGGCCAGAAGGTGATTTTAGCGCGAATGAAGTGCGTATGGCGTTGCAGTATGGTTTCCAACCCATAAGTTTGGGGGAAAGTAGGCTGCGAACAGAAACGGCAGCGTTGGTGGCGGTACACTTGATGAATTTAAAAAACAGATTACGATGATATATTTTAGAAGGTGGGTGTATTGTGCTTTTTGCTTGCTCGCCTTAGCATCTTGTTCCAATAAGGATTATGTGGATGTTGTGCCTTTTGATGCAAAGGCGGTGGTGAGGATTCAGTCTACGGAACGTTTTAAAGATATTTTGGGGGATACATTTAGTGCTACGCTCAGTACATTGAGTGGTGGACTTGATTTTAGTCAGCCTCTCTATGGATTTGTTACAAATCAGGAGTACTTGGGGGTGGTCGCTCAAGTGAAAGAACCGAACGCATTGGCTCTTTTATTGACAGAAACAATGAAAAAGAGTGGGCACACCGTTCGTATAGAACAAAAAAACGATTTGTGGTGGACGGAAGCTGGTGGTTGGCAAATAGCATGGAACGATCAGACCTTGCTTGTTCTTGGTCCAGGTTTAGGGACAGAACGTTCGGCGGTTCGTAAAATAATGCAGCATTTATTCGATAAGGATACAGAATCGTTTCAAAGTACCGTTGCAGGTCATAAGTTGGAAACAATGAATGGGATGTTTCGATGTGTGATAAATTTAGATGTAATGCCTACACCGTATAACTTGTTGTTTCGGATGGGTATGCCTGAAAATGTAGACCCTGCTGATGTGCAATTGTTTGCTTCATTAGAGGGAAAGGTGGCAGATGTTAAGAAGAAAAACTTAACGCTTCATTGTGAGTTGCAAAGTGATAACTCAGAAGTTCTGAATGCTTATAAAGCAGCTGCTTTAAAGGCTCATACAATTAAAGGTTCCTTTTTATCCTCTGTACCAAAGGGTACTTTTTTATGGTTCTGTACAAATGCAGATGGGAATAGCTTATTAACAATGTTACGCAAAGATAAAACAATACGGTCAATGCTTGCAGGTATTAATACAGGGATAGATTTAGATCTTATGCTTAAGAGTATAAAGGGTGATGTTGTGGTCTCTATCCCTTCACTTCAAAAAAGTGGTCTGCCAAATTATTTGTTAATGGCAGATCTTGCCAAAAAAGATTTTTTGAATGATGTAGCTTATTGGAAACAGAGTGTAAAGAATAGAAAATCAATGACGCTTACCAATGCAGGGAATGGTTATCTTCTTAAAACACAAGAAATCAGTACCTATTTTGGAGTGAATGATAATATGCTTTATTTCACCTCGTCAGAAGGGCTTATTGATAAAGATGGAAAAAGCTTGACAGAAAAACTACCCGATGTTGTGACAAAAAGTGCTTCAAAGACTTTTTTAAATATGTATCTTGATGTAGATGCATTGCTCGCTCAGCCTGTTTTTAAGGGCAACAACTCAGGTGCTGTAGCCCTTTTGCGCAATTTATTTATGGGGGCTTCATCGTTACATTTTGTGGCAACAGACCTTCAACATTCTCAGCTTATCATTCAATGTAAATAAAAGAATAACAGACAAATGAATAAAATAGAAATTAAGAATACGCTTCCTAATGTTTTTTTGACTCGTACAGATATGGAGAGTGATGTGTGGCAGAAAGACATTCAATTTATCCGAGGACATTTGTATCTTGTTGAAGCAAATTCAGGTACAGGGAAATCATCAATGTGTAGTTATCTAATGGGTTATCGGAAAGATTATCAAGGAGATATTTATTTTGATGATAAAAACATACAACAAATGAAAGTGGCAGATTGGGTGGATATTCGTAAGTTTTCACTTAGTCATTTGTTTCAGGAACTACGCCTTTTCTCAGAACTTACGGCATTAGAAAACATAGAGATAAAGAATAAGCTAACAGGCTTTAAAACAAAAGCTCAAATACTTGAATGGTTTGATAGGCTAGGTATTGGCGATAAATTGAACTCTAAAATAGGACGAATGAGTTTTGGACAGCAACAACGCGTCGCTATGATAAGAGCACTTGTTCAACCATTTGATTTTCTTCTTGCAGATGAACCTATTAGCCATCTTGACGATGCTAATTCTCAAATCATGGCTGATATGATGATGTCAGAAGCGAAAGCACAAGGTGCAGGAGTCATTGTTACAAGCATCGGTAAACACATGGAGTTAAACTACGAAAAAACGTTTCAATTATGAATCTTGTTTGGAAACTCCTCCGTCAGCACCTTAGCATTCCACAGTTTGCGGGCTTTTTCTTTGCCAATCTATTTGGTATGCTTGTTGTACTTCTTGGTGTACAATTCTATAAAGATGTAGCACCTGTTTTTACGTCAGAGGATAGTTTTATAAGTAAAGATTATCTCATTATCTCAAAACATATAAGTAGTGTAAGCACCCTTTCGGGTAGAAGTAATACATTTAATGATCATGAAATAAAAGAAGCTGGTAGACAGCCATTTTGTAAAAATATAGGGGCTTTTACGTCTTCACAATATAAGGTGTCGGCGAGTATGGGGGTAAAAGGGAATGAACCGTTTACCACTGAAATGTTCTTTGAGGCTGTACCGAATGGCTTTGTAGATGCTCATATGACAGACTGGACCTATAATATTGGTGAAAAGGAAATTCCAATTATTCTACCTCGCAATTATTTAGCTCTTTATAATTTCGGTTTTGCACAAAGTCATGGATTACCAAAGGTAAGCGAAGGGCTTGTGGGACTTATTGATATGACTATATTTATCAATGGTAATGGAAAACACGATCAATACAAAGGTAAGATTATTGGATTTAGTGGGCGATTGAATACAATTCTTGTTCCACAAAGCTTTATAGAATGGAGTAATAAATATTATACACAAGGTCAAGAGGAAGAACCTTCGCGTATAATCCTAGAGGTAAATAATCCTACAGATCAGCGTATACAGCCTTTTATGGCGAAGCATAACTATGAAGTAGAAGATAATAAGTTAGATGCCGGTAAAACAACTTATTTTTTAAAGATGGTTGTAGGGCTCGTTATGTTTGTAGGCTTTCTTATTAGTGTTCTTTCTTTCTATATATTGATGCTAAGTATTTATTTACTGGTACAGAAGAATACTACAAAACTTGAAAATCTCTTGCTCATAGGCTATAGTCCAAATCGTGTGAGTTTCCCCTATCAAATGCTAACAATTGGAATGAATGTAATCGTTCTTCTTCTTTCTTTTTTGTTTCTATCGATCATTCGTAATTATTATATGGAGATGATACTTCTCGTTTTTCCGCAAATGGACGAAGGTACTATGTTTCCTGCCTTATGCATGGGCATCATACTCTTTCTCCTTGTATCCATCATAAATGCGTTTGCCATTAGAAAAAAAGTGATGTCTATTTGGTATCGAAAGGAATAAAGAAGTTGTTATCAATTACTACAATAAAAAAACTAGAAGAAATAACAAGATGAAGGAACTCAAAGAATTATATATTAAAACGTTTGGAGTAGAGCCAATACGTGTTGAAACTATCGCTCAGGCAGGAAGCAACCGTACTTATGTACGTTTCTTTTCTTCAGAAGGTATAGAACCTCAAACATCAATAGGTGTTATCGGACAAGATAAAGATGAGAATAACGCGTTTATTTACCTTACGCAACATTTTACTCGTCGGAAGTTGCCCGTTCCAAAAATCTTAGCAGTTGCAGAGGATGGTATGCGTTATTTGCAAAGTGATTTAGGTGATAAGTCTCTTTATGTCGCTTTAGAAAAAGGTAGAAAGGCTCAAGGACGTTACAATGTGGAAGAACGTAAACTTCTTCGTCGTACAATAGCTCTTTTGCCTGAGCTGCAAGTGAGAGGTGCTCGAGAGCTTGATTTTACACAATGCTATCCACAAGCTGAATTTGATAAAACAGGAGTTCTTTTCGATCTTAATTACTTTAAGTATTGCTTCCTTAAAGCTACAGATATTGATTATCATGAGTTGAAACTTGAAGCTGATTTTCAGTTACTTGCTAAAGATCTTACAGCGGATGTATGTGAGAACTTTCTTTATCGTGATTTTCAGGCTCGAAACATTATGCTGTCGGCTGATGGACAGCCTTACTTTATAGACTATCAAGGGGGTAGACGTGGACCACTACCTTATGATCTCGTTTCATTTCTTTGGCAAGCTTCTGCTCACTATCCTCCAGAACTACGAAAAGAACTCATAAATGTTTATATTGAAAACTTAAAGCAATATACCGAAGTAAACGAAGTGACGTTTCGTAAGTCTTTAACTCTATTCGTCCTATTTCGTTTGTTGCAGGTGCTTGGTACTTATGGTTTTCGTGGACTTTTCGAGCATAAGCCCTATTTTATTGATAGTATACCTCCAGCGATGGACAATATTCGACAACTTTTAGAGGAGGGAGGATGCCCATATCCTTATTTACGAAGTGTCCTTATTCGTCTAACGGAACTTCCCCAGTTCCAAAAAGTTATTTTTCAATCTGTACGTGAAGATGGTTATAAAACGACTGATACAAATATTTATAAAGCCCATTCTGCAGATGGACCCGCTACTTATTCTAAATATGATGGCAAAGGGCAGTTAGTTGTGCGTATTTTTAGTTTTTCCTTTCGTAAGGGTCTTCCTGTAGACGAGAGTGGCAACGGAGGAGGTTATGTTTTTGATTGTCGAAGTACTCATAATCCAGGACGTTATGAGCCTTATAAGCAGCTTACAGGATTAGACGAGCCTGTGATCCGTTTCCTTGAAGACGATGGAGAGATACTCACTTTTCTTGATAAGATTTATCCTCTTGCTGATGCTCACGTTCAGCGTTATCTACAGCGTGGCTTTACAGACCTTATGTTTTCTTTTGGATGTACAGGAGGTCAACATCGTAGCGTATATTCGGCTCAGCATTTAGCAGAGCACCTTCACCAAAAGTTTGGGATAGAAGTACACATTCTTCATCGAGAACAACAGATAGAACAAACTCTAA
>JAVVVP010000089.1:0-6320 GCA_036652575.1 Bacteroidaceae bacterium | reverse complement strand
TAAGTTCGCAGCAAAGCTACTGATTTTAAAATTAAGCCCTAATTTGAGCACTTACTCCTATGTGCTACGATTTTTACTAATTTTTAAAGTGGACTAATTATTATAAAGCTAGAAAACCAAATAGAAATATCAAACAAATATTTCCTCATTTGAACTATTGGAATAATGAACATATATAGAGTGATAACAGATGTAATAGTTAATACATACATATTTTTATTTATCCACTTATTCTTTTTTTCATTCAAAAGTAAGAATAAATAGGAAAAGCAACAGAGGATAAAAAACTTATAAATACGTTCATATAAAACTATATTTACATATCCTAAATTAACTACAATAAACGACGACAGTATAAACGTATAAAAGCGATGGTATGAAGTCGTCAATTGTTTATTCTTGCGCCATAATAAGAACATTATAAAAAGAAAAAAGCCAAATAGCAAATCCGAGCGCGTTTGATATACTATATTCCCTTCATTTCTTAACATTTCCGTCTTAGAATCTTCTATATTTTCTACTGCATTCGTATAACTATTAAATTTCGAACCCATTATATCTTGTATAAAACCAATCTCATAAGTTTTTTGCACAAAAAACGAACTCATTTGCCGCAATCCAAAGCTTAAAAAAACCAATACATATCTAAGTTTATCTCTATTCGTCAAAATTATGTCCAAAAGAAGCATCATTATTATAATGAAATGCATTTTATGAAACAAAACAGCAAGGCATGAAATAAGAAGAAAATTCTTTTTATTGGTAAGTATATATTTTGAATAGAAAGTCATAAAGAAGAAAACTCCTGTCCAATAACGAAGACCTAAGTACCAATAATATTCAACAACACATAACAATAATAAGAATACGAGAAAATGAAGCTTTTCCATTTTCCTTTGAAAAATAAAATCATATTGTTTTATAAAGCAAATTACGATAAATGCATAAATAGAACAACAAACGCCAGCAAAGAACCTGCTTGAAGATGAAAACTGTGATATTACTATTTTAACTATCTTATGATAAGGATCTTCTCCTAAATAATCTGTAAATGGAAGACTCCAAGCTTTTTCTATCGGATTATTTACAAATTGCAGAAAATTATTATAGTGAACACCCAAATCTGCATAAGCGTCAACCATATACCCGAAATAGAAAGCATATACTACGAAGAAAGCTTGCGAAGTTGTCTTCTTATAAAACAGAATAGCTAATAACAATCCAAGAATAGGGATTGTTATAATCAAAAAACAAAATACTATAAGAAGCTTATAGTCAAAACTTCCATCAATATCCGAAGTTATCATTTTATTACACGTCTATATATAGTTCGTAAAAGGTAAGTCAAGAAAGAAAGATGAAGTTTATATAGAATACAAACTAATTTATAATGAAATGGTGCATTTGGGTGAGAAATTATAATACCATAAGGAATTGAAGAAAACTTGCTTCTATCAAGATAAGTAGCATCCCCTTTTAATAAGACAGCACCAAGAGTTAAAGATTTAAAATACAGAAAATCTATGTATAGTGTTATTTCCAGATTATGTCGACTAATAACATCGTCTATCAAGTTAATCGTTTTGAGTATATTCTTGGTATTTAGGTTTCTTGCATGTACTACCGAGTCTTCATTTATACAATTATAATAATAAAAAGCTTTATTACATACAGATATACTTTTTACAAAGCACAATAACTCGACAATCACTAACAAGTCCTCTCTTATCACTATACCAATAGAAAATTGAATCTCATGTTCTCTATAAAGTGAATTTCTTACTAGTTTATTCCAACAAGATCCGTGCATCTCTCCTGAAAGAATCGCCTTTATATTTTCTATATTATTGTTTTTTGCCTTACTATGTACATAAACTTCTCTATCTTTGAATATCTTCTTATAATCGCAAATCACCATGTCGGCATCTTCTTCCTTAGCTTTCTTATAAAGTTCTTCGAGCATCGTCGGTTCTACCCAATCATCTGGGTCGGAATGAATGGAGTATTCCCCTGTCATGTTGTCTATACCACACTGCCGTGCCGAACTAACTCCTCCATTCTCCTTATGAAATACTCTTACGCGACTATCTTTCGCTGCGTACTCGTCACATATCTCGCCTGAGCGGTCTGGACTTCCATCATCTATCAACAGCAATTCAAAGTCCGTAAAGGTTTGCGCAAGGATGCTGTCTACACAGCGATGCAAGTATTTCTCTGCCTTGTACACAGGACAGATTACTGAAATCTTTGGTATATTCATTATTTTATACTTTTATAATTAAGACAACATATCAATTGAACATCCTAAGGTCCAAAAAAAAATGGAATACAGTCTTCAATATCTTACGGAATTTATAAGCAGTATTAATAATAAAAAATAATATTCGGTCTTTATCTTTTCTTATTACAAACGTAAAGTTGTGATTACTCAACTTTTGAATTTCTTGTACAACTTTATAAGGCATATATTCAGAGAGAACTTTTACTCGCTCGTTTTTGGTTTCTTGACCACTAGTACTTGATAATCCTGTTGTATCAAAATTAGAAATCAATATATTAATAGGTTTATAAGTATAATTTTCCACTATTAGGCTCTCAAACATTTGCTTCCAATCACTTACTATTTTATAATTCTCATCATATTGACAATTCATTAATACACTTGTCTTTATAAATGTTGCTTGATGTTCAAGATGAGCAAAAAGGAACACACTTGCATTGCTTATTGAAGGCGGATTCCAGATACATTCTCTGCTCTTTTTATTTGGCAAGCATCTTAAGCTTCCCGTTATATAATCTTCTCCGCTCAATAAAGGCAATACGTTTTTTATTACATCTTTGCCTGCAAGGTAATCTCCGGAATTTAAGAACAAGCAATATTCGCCTGTTGCCTTTCTTATTCCTTTATTCATGGCATTATAGATGCCGTTGTCCTTTTCTGAGACACTGTAATCTATTGATGTTTCGTGCTCTTTTATGATCTCTACACTTCCGTCCGTTGAACCTCCGTCTATAATAATGTATTCAAAGTTCTGATCCGTCTGTTCGACTACGGATTTTATGGTTTTCTCCAGTCCTTCCCGATTATTGTAGTTAATCGTGATGATGGACAACTTTACTTGCTCCATATTCCTTTATCTTTTTCTTTTAATATCTTGGTTAATTGAATTCGCCCGAACAATGCTTGGCAAAAGTACACGCCTGTAGGAGCTAAAAGAACTCCTACAAGACCCCATCTTGCAGAGGCAAAAGAAAGTACTGGCCATGAGAGGACTGCAAACACAAAGTATATGACTGTTTGCAGATAAACCTTACCTATTCCGTTTATCATATACATATATATCTGCCCGAAAGTTTGAGATGCCATATAGAAAGCCATTGCTATTGTAACTTCTAGGGGAATTGTAACGGCATTTCCTATCCAAAACTTATACACTACGTTAGCGAGCAACACAAGAACGAAGAGTCCCAACAAAGACAACAGTCCGATAAACTCTAATTTCCTCTTTACAGACATCATCCAATAGAAGTCTTTCTTTGTATAAGCATCAGTAAAAGAAGACCAAAAAGGAGTGATGATAATCATCAAGACCATATACATTATGCTAAGGTACTTATACGCTATATTGTATTGTGTAACATAAATAGAACCCAGCTCACGAGATATAACTAGATTGATAATCTGAAAAACAGCCAACATACATAAATAGATAACGAAGAATCTCAAGCCCATAGAGAAGATGCTTTTCACTAAGTCCTTCCTTACCAAAGTTATCGATGGTCTATATTGTTTGTATCTACTAAATCTGAAAGCAAATGCAGATATCACGAGAGTCATAATGCAAGGAACTCCTGCATAATAAGAAGCTAGGCTTATAAGGCTTCCGTTTGAAAATTGCGTTAAAAGAAAGATGGAAAGCAAAGAAGCTATTTGTCCTATAAGAACAACTACAGAAGCTAATGCTGGTTTCTGATCGGCTGTTAACAATGTCGTGAATAGGCTTACTACCATATTTACAGAGAAAAACAAAACTTGAATCTGAAAAACTTTGTGAAGTTCCTCTGTATACTGACTACTTACATTCAAAAAACTAGCCCAATTCACAAATGAATTTAAGAGTATAAGAACAATAAAAACAAGTATTACAATCGTACCTATAGAAGCATACGCTGTAGACATATATTGTCGAGCCAATTTTATATTGCCAGTGGCTTTGGCTTTAGCAAATTCATTTCTGAATCCGTTCCCTAAACCAAAATCAAAAAACGACATCCAAGCTATCACAGAGCTTATCGTTAGCCAAATACCATATTGTGTAGGATTGACATAGTTTATTGTCATCGGAACAACAAGAAGAGAAACTAAAATGCTCAATCCTTTTACAACAAGGGATAGAACTATATTCTTCTTTGCCTCCTTAGTGCGCTCTTCACCAGACAGTATATATTTACGAAGCGTTTGCTGAATAAAATTCATTATTGATATTATATATGTGTAAGCATTGTAAGCACCCAACCCCTTATTCTATTACGCCCCATGCTTCCTCTAGCTTCTTTTCCGTTTGTTCCTGCTTTTCGCTTATTGCTTTGTTGAAATCAAGTCGGTCGGAGACGCTTTCTATCGTAAGCATCCAAAACTAGTGTCCAAAACTAGACAAGTAAAATGACGATTTGTGAGTTTGCGTGCATTGGGCGGAATCGTTGGCATAGACTATTTCCCGAAAAAGATTAAGCTTATGAATTTTTCTCTTTGCAAAAGCTTGATAATATAAACACAGACTATTAATACGATAATAGAAAGAAAAGGCGCTACAATGAAATTAAAAGTAACAAAGCCGAGGCTGTCTAAATTTATATATCGCGCCATAATAGCTTCAAGAATATAGCTTTGCAGAATGTAAATGCCTAACGTGTATTTTCCCCAATCGCAGCATAATGCCCAGAGTTTAGTCTCTTTTTGATGTCGAAATAGGATATAAAATAAGAATATGAATGTCAAACTACCACTTATTCCTATCGCTATTCTGTAAACCTCTTTGTATAAGTTCATGAATGAGAACGATCCATGATCGATGATGCAATTGTAAATGTGAAAAGCTTGATAATTCCAAAACGATTTATTCCAAAAGCAAAGAAGAAAAACAAAAACAAGAAGAGAAATACTACCTAAGAGCATTACATGTTTCTGCCAGCAAATAGATTTGTGTTTTATCCACATGCCTACTAAAAAACAAGGATACATAATTGGAGTATTATAGAGTTGCCATTGGTGAACGAAAAGAATAGAGAATACAATAAACAAATAACCATTTTTAAAAACTTTCTTCCCGAAATAAACAATCATATAGCAGATAAAGACACTTTTTAGAAACCAAAAATTATATATTATTCCAGATAAACAGTTTGTTGCAGAATCAACACCTTTTACTATTAAAAATACAATGGAGAGTGCAATACCCCAAGTGATACATGGTAAAATGAGTTGTATGAATTTTTTTTTTATAAACTCTGATGTATTTAGTTGCATAGCAGATGAAGCAAAATACCCAGAAATCATCATAAATAAAGGCATGTGGAAAGAGTAAATGTAGACATACATAGGTTTGTCTACATACGCTCCTGAAATTAAATATTGAATGCTGTGTCCCCAAAGAACCAGAAAGATTGCAAATAGTTTTAATGCATCAAAAGATTGAATGCGATTAAGAGTTTGGCATGATTTTTGCCCCCCCCTATTGTTGTTTTAATTTTCATTGTTTTTCTATTATTTTTCCTTTTACTGCATAAATTCCAATACGTAAGCACTCGATAGTTTTTCTATTAATTATCAGTGACTTATCATTGCTGATAATTTTTGTTTTAATAATTCCAATTTCTTTTTATGCTAGAAACACCTCGGGGGCGTATGTTGAACAGTCTTAACTCCCATTCCTTATCTCACAGATTGCTGGTTTTCTGGCTGGTACCGACAAAGTGCTCATCTCGAAGCACTTCATACAAAGCACGATATTGGGTAGACTCCCGAAGCGTTTTCCGCAATTCAGATTGAATAGACTTTAGATTTGCGCCTTGCTGAGATAAGAGAGCATGCAAATGGAGGTTTTCATCACAAGTAGTCTGTTGACTACGTTGAATTTCATCCAACGTAAGTTGCATTGTGCTCCATCTTTCACCCAATGCATCGATCGTCTGTTGAAGAATGTGGTTCTGCTGGTCCTTCTATTGGACTCAGCAACCAGAAATTGAATAAAAGAAATTTTCTCGGAATCACTCATCTCATGGCATGAAATAGGAAGCATCCGTCCCTGCGGATTTGTAAT
>JAVVVP010000088.1:0-6344 GCA_036652575.1 Bacteroidaceae bacterium | reverse complement strand
TCTGCCATCGCATTTACGGCATTCATCAAATTCAGAAAATTCTGTTCCGTATCGATGTTTTCTTCCCGATGGGCAGAGAGCAAGATGTATTTTCCTTTTTCTAAGCCGAGTTTTGTAAGAATTGAACTGGCTTTGATACTTTTTAAATTGGCGGAAAGCACTTCTGCCATGGGGGAGCCCGTTACGTAGGTGCGATCCTTCGCTGTACCCTCATAATTCAAGTAGCGGCGAGCGTGCTCGCTATAACACATATTTAAGTCTGCAATGTGGTCTACAATTCTGCGATTCGTTTCTTCAGGTAGATTTTCATCAAAGCATCTGTTACCTGCTTCCATGTGGAAGGTCGGAATATGCAATCGTTTTGCAGAAATAATAGATAGACACGAATTCGTGTCTCCCAATACCATGACGGCATCGGGTTGCTGTTCTACCATCAACGCGTACGATTTTGCCAAGACATTGCCCATGGTTTCTCCTAAATCGTTACCCACTACCTGGAGGTAAAAATTGGGTTCGCGTAATCCTAAGTCTTCAAAGAATACTTGGTTTAAGGCATAATCATAGTTTTGCCCTGTATGTACAAGAATTTGGTCGAAGTATTGATCACACTTTTTGATTACTTCCGACAATCGGATAATCTCTGGACGAGTTCCGATAATCGTCATCAATTTTAATTTTCTCATAGTCGTTGTTGTGTTAACATTTCTCGAAGTAAGTATCTCCATCTGTTGGATTGTACCATTCGTTTATCCAGAATTGGGTATATAGTTCTTCGTCTCCTGTGTTGATGATATTGTGTGTATACCATATTGGCATATCTACATAGCTTGGTTCTTTATCATCAAGGTCAAAATTAAGCACTTCATCTGTTCCAATCTTGCGAAGTTGAATACGTGCTTTTCCTTTGATCACTGTAAACCGTTCTGAATTACTTCGGGCTGTTCGCCGTGAGTAAGTTTATAGCAAAAAGTTGCTATAAAACTGTTGTAGTTGGGGCGACCAAAAGGTCCATACACATTGGGGACAACCATACCCGTAAAAGAAGCTCCGTTACGCTTTGCCCAATTTTCGAGCAGTGCGCGTCCTTCGCGCTTGCTGTGTCCGTATTCATTGTCACGTTCTTCTTGTGTGGAAGAAGTAAACAAGACGTGAGGGCCCACGTGCTCTGCTTCCATCGCCTCTATGAGTTGACGAACGAGACGGATATTTGTATCCGTAACACCAGCTATCGTGGAGTGCTTCTGAAAGTAATTTGTCGGAATAAACCGTAAGAATAGAATCGGGAATGATCGCTTTGATGCCATTGGCATAACCAGCTGGAGCGCAAACGATTTCACTCTTTTCGGCTGATAGTTGAAAAATATCGGACACAAGCCCCGTGCTTCGATTGTCCCAATTGTCTATTTTTAGGAGTGCTAATTTGAAAGCTTCTTTCGTGCAATAAAACCATTTGCGTTCTTGTTGGTGTGCTTGCCATCCTCCGATCACCGACATGTCGGGATGATGAAGAATATAACAACGACGCACTTCCTCAAAATCAAAATTATTTAGAGAAGAGATTTGACCACGTTGATCTTGGAAGATCTCTCCTGCTATGACTTCTATTTGTCCCGTTTTTAACGCATTTTTTATTCGGAACGAATCGCCATACTTTTTGCTTTTTCAGATAAACCTAAATCTTCCCGAACAAAGCGAAGTTTTAAGAGAAGTTTTTTCATCCCTTCCACGTCTAAACGGCGTGTGTTGTGGCTGTGATAATCTTCTATCTTTTCTACTTCTTCATTTCCTTCTGTGAAGAATTTATCATAATTCAAATCACGAGTATCGCAAGGGATACGGTAGTAAGCACCCATATCAATGGCTTTCACCATCTCTTCACGAGTGACGAGGGTTTCGTAAAGCTTCTCACCATGACGGGTACCAATCACGCGGATTTCAGTTTTAGCAAACACGGGGTTTATCTTTTCGTACGTTTGTTTGATGGCTTCTGCTAATACGTCAAGTGTTGCTGCTGGCGCTTTTTGAACAAAGAGATCACCATTCTCGCCATGCGTAAAGGCATAAATCACGAGATCAACAGCATCGTCCAATGTCATCATAAAACGGGTCATATTGGGGTCGGTAATGGTAATGGGATTGCCTTGTTCCATTTGCTCTACCCACAAAGGGATCACACTTCCGCGACTTGCCATCACGTTGCCATAGCGAGTGCAGCAGATGGTCGTCTTGGCACCTTGTCCCAGTTCGCGTCCTTTAGCCGTTGCAACCTTTTCCATCAACGCCTTGCTCATCCCCATCGCATTAATAGGGTAAGCGGCTTTGTCGGTGGAAAGCACCACCACGTTCTTCACGCCATGTTCGATTGCAGACAACAACACATTTTCGGTTCCGAGGATATTGGTTTGTACCGCTTCCACGGGAAAAAACTCACACGAAGGAACTTGTTTCAATGCAGCGGCACTGAACACATAGTCTACGCCTGTCATGGCAACATCCACCGACTGCTTGTTCCGCACGTTACCGATGTAGAATTTCACTTTTGGACTTTGTAACGCATGGCGCATATCGTCCTGTTTCTTCTCGTCACGTGAGAATATACGAATTTCCTTGATGTCGGAATTCAAAAAGCGGCGTAACACCGCGTTACCGAACGAACCTGTGCCGCCAGTAATTAATAAGGTTTTGTCTTTAAAAATAGACATTTATTTTTCTTCTAATAATTTTATGATTTTGCCTGCCTGAATCTTATTGTTTTTGTATTTTAAAACAAAAGATTTTCCTTTATTTCCCATCTCATGAACTTTTTCTATCGGCTGTGATAAGATGCAACGAATGGTTTCCGCGTATGCTTCTACCGTTTCTTCCTCAAACAAAAAAACGTTTGGGTAATACTCTTTAGGCATACCAGATAACTTTGTGGTTAATAAAGGGACCCCAGAGACCATATATTCTACGTTTTTAGAAGGAAAAGAATATTGAGTAAAGGCTTCTGTTGTAGGACGTGGATTGACCAATAAATAAGATGATAACTGTGCTTTTACAGCCTCTATATTGGTTACAACGCCATGATACTTTATTCGATCGTCTTTTTGTTCATAAATTGGCATATCTTTTTCCATCTCGCCAGGTCCATAGATATCAAGAACAACTGTGGAGTTTTCAACCTTCAAAAAAGCGTCTATGAATGTTTTAACTCCATACTTCTCATATAGACTTCCACAATAAGTAATATGTTTTTTTCCATCCCGATAGGGGTCTGGATTTATTGACCTCATTTTTATATCTACCAAACCTTCTATCACAACATACGGTTTCTTTCTTTTATTTATAATATCACACATAGAATCCGTCAGAGGTATATAATGAGTAAACAAGGATATCATATATAAATTAAGTTGGTCTAAAAGTTGCTTTATATAGGACTTTTTATGAGTCTTTGAAAAAGACATATATCCAGGAATATCCGTAACAATACCTCCTATTTTCATACCTAACAAACGACCTGCTATTACTGCACCAAAAGAAATAGGCAAGTTTAAAACATCACAAAGAATCACTCCATCTTTGCGATGCTTTATACTCCAATACATTGTATAGAAAAAGGAGTATACAAAATATATCAAGAATTTTAATGCTGGTTGATTTATAAACGGGATATATTTTATATGCCATGCGCCAGTCGAATCATGTTCCTTTTTGATATTCCAAAATAACTTTTTATGAGTTCTTTTTGTCACGGGCAAACAAGATAAACATTGAACAAAGACATCATTAAGAATAAGACCCTTTATTAATAAAAAATGAAATTTTTGAATAGCAAGACCTGGCTTTTCAATAGCTGTTTTAAATAAAAAATCAATAGCCTTGTTGGAACAACAAGTTGATACATATAATACTTTCATTTTTTTTGTTAGAGTTGCATTTTGGATTACCCCGATAGAAAAAGCTAATTTTAACTATCTTTCTTATAACATGTTAGCACTGAATATTAATGTTTACGATATAGGTAACTTACCTTGGGTGGAAATTCTACAAATGAAGATGATTATTTATTTCTTTTGTAGAACTTATTATTAGTATACTTATTCTTTAATTTTTTCAGCAGTCCAATTTACACCAGACTTCAAAACCATTGCAGGAACGCCTCCAATAATGCTATTTGATGGAAATATTTTTCCTGTAACAATTGCGCCAGTGGATATAATTGAATCTTTAGCAATGTTAGAACCTTTCAACACGATGACAGTATTCCCTATCCAAACATGATCTTCAATTTTAATAGAACGCGAAGGATTAATTCTTTTATTTGTTACTGAATCTGTTATGCTGTGGCTATCACCTGTGCGGAAGGTTATATTAGCTGAGAACAAGCAATGCGAACCGACTTCTATCTTTGTACCTTCTATAGCAGCTAATTGTGTCTGTCCACTCACTGTGGTATAGTCCCCAATAGAAATAATATTTTTATCATCTTCTACATGAAAAATACAACCATGTAGATTTACCCCTCCCCCTATATGTATAATATTGTTATTTCCAAAGAGATTTATATTACATTTTTTTAAACGAGAAAATCCTTTTTCAAAAAGAATGGTATTATCATTACCGTAAATACATATGCAACATTGCTTCATAAAAGCATTAGCTAAATTAATATGATTTCTTTTCCCTTTATTTATACATCGATTCCTCATAACGAGAGAGTAGACTTTTCCTATCCAAGGATAAGAAATGCAAAATTTCTTTACTCTAGTTTTGTCCATAGTGTTATATTGATAAATATTGAGTTCATTGTAAAATAGTGAGAACTGTAGAATTTTTCATTTTATTGTGTTTGCGCCCTATTTTGACAGAATATATATATATACGTGTTCACTCAGCATCATTACGAATAAGAACATCTTCCACATATCCTAAAAAAAATCATATTGTTTCTGTACATATGCTATTTTTTATTTTGCTACATACACACAAAGATCTTCCTTTATTTTGGAACAGACTATACGCCGTTTTTTAGATAAATACCGAGATTTCTGTTTTTTATAAATGACAAATGGTAGAGACAAATATAATGGGTAATTAAGCAACTGCTCACCTTGTAACAACAAGATAATGATAAAAAGGAAAAAAACAACATCCTTTTTTCTGAAAGGTATTTTTTTGTACATTAGAAATAAATACAATAGCATTGCAATAATTCCTATCTGAGCAAGATAATTACTAAATCCATTGCCATGACCTAACGACTTTCCCCACAAAAAGGGGTGATCTGCATACCTTGTTTTTTCAATTAGTCCATTCCCCACTAAAGGATGTTTCTTTATATAATGCAAGTCAAACGTAAAAGATCCGAAACGAGTATTTGAAAAAGCATTACCTTGATCTTTTACGTTTTCAGCTTGTTCTAATATCTTTTTTCCCAAAAAATCAAATTCAAAGAACGAACAATATATGCCATAAACCAAAAAAGGAAAAATAAAGATATAAACCAAAAACTTATTCTTTACCTTAATCAATGCATAATATAATCCAATAAAAGCAAAACAAATATATGTAGTCGTACTAAGTGTTGTGATAATTGCTAGTAGAAGAATCACTGACCGCGTTTTATTTGATTTTATAAGCCAATTTAAATTATTCAGGAAAAGTAAGGGAACAAGTATCAAATAACAACCATAAGCGCCTGGTTCCCAAAACGGACCACAATTTCTTTCTATGGTTGTCATATTAAGAACAAACAAAAAGATAGAACGATTATTAATTCCTACATCAAATAGATTTGGAATAACAAAACCTATTTGACACAATGCGTAAAACACCAAAGAAATAGCTGCGAAAAAAAACATTACATTTAAAAAAACATAGCGGAAACGATCTTTTAAGACCCACATAACCGTTGCGCCAAAAACTATTTTCAATAGCATATTTAGACTTCCAAGATAAGAAACAGCACCCAATACAAAATACTGAAAAACAAAAATAGAACAAAGTATAAGCAAATAATTCCATAAATCTATTCTTTCATAATAAGATGTCTTTAAAAAGCTATACGAAAGAGCTATGATTCCAAAGGTAGCAAAAACAAAAGGGTTTCCCAATGTTGGACTTCCACTTAATATAATTAGTAAAAAAACTAATATATGATCTTTCCATTTTTTTATTAAACTATTTTTCATTGATCTTTTTGAAATGATATATATTTATTCCAGACAAAAGAGTATCTGCGAATATAAAAATGACTAGGAATAATAAGAGATTTACTTCAGTTGTTGTATACATTATATCAATGATGGTTCATCCGACATTTCGAGTGATACGGCAGTCATGTAGTGCAAAGAGCCTTA
>JAVVVP010000087.1:0-6417 GCA_036652575.1 Bacteroidaceae bacterium | reverse complement strand
CCTGAAATTTTAACTCAACAGGTTTAGGCACTAGAAAAAGTGCCTAAATTTAGGGGTACGCCCTAAATTGAGTACTAACAGGAAGAAGTGACTATGAGGACATAATGCAAGAGCTTTTGTGTCAAAGATAACAAAAACAAATCCATTTACTTTTTTGCAAATTATCTCAACCGCCAGTAATTACTGGTGGTTAGGATTATGGGCATAGGGGTTGGATGCTTACCATCAAAATGATTTCCAACAATTCACAAAACAACAAGCGTATCGCCAAAAACACGATGATGCTCTACATTCGTATGTTGCTTATCATGGCAGTTACGTTGTATACTTCACGCGTCGTATTGGAAGTATTGGGTGTAACCGATTTTGGCATTTATAATGTTGTGGGAGGGGTTGTAATGCTTTTCTCTTTCTTGAATGGTTCAATGTCTATTTCTGTACAGCGCTATTTGTCTTATGAACTCGGGACAGGAAATAAAACACGTCTGAATGAAATTTTCTGTATGTCCATGAATATTCATGCGTTGATTTCATTGGTGGTCTTTCTTTTAGCCGAAACAGTAGGTCTATACATATTATATCATTATATCAATGTTTCTCCCGAACGTGGAAACGTTGTATTTTGGTTGTATCAGTGGTCGGTTCTGGCTTGTTGCACCTCTTTCTATCAAATTCCTTATAATGCAATGATCATTTCCAGCGAACGTATGGATGTTTTTGCTTATATAAGTATCATAGAGACTGTTTTACGTTTGGCCATCGTTTATTTGTTGACGATCATAGCCGTAGACAAATTGTCATTGTATGGTTTCTTGACCTTTGTGATAACTGTCTTGATAACGATAAGTTATATTCTCTACTGTTATGCCAAATTTAAAGAAGCTCGTTTTCGCCGTTATTGGAATAAGAGAATGTTTCTTGAACTATTGGGTTTTGCCTCATGGAGTGCAATGGGGGAACTCGCATGGGTTGCCGTGAATCAAGGAGTAAATATTGTTCTAAATATCTTTTTCGGTCCGGTGGTAAATGCGGCCCGTGGCATTGCTTATCAGGTCAATGGAGCATTAAGCAAATTTGTACAAAGTTTTCAAACAGCTATGAATCCACAAATCATCAAGATGTATGCAGCTCATGATTTGGAGGCTATGACTTTGCTTACTTTCCGAGGAATTCGTTTTTCGTATTATCTTCTTCTCCTTTTCTCCCTTCCTATTCTGCTCAATACAGAGTACATACTATCTCTTTGGTTGAAAATTGTTCCTGATTACACCGTTTTGTTTTGTCAGTTGGCAATACTCAATGCCTTGATAGATGTTCTGTCAAATCTATTTGCGACTGTGGTTAAAGCCTATGGGCGTATTCGCAATTATCAAATGATTGTTTCTTTTTGCTTGATACTGAATCTTCCTCTCTCTTATATTGCTTTAGATCAAGGACTATCGCCGGAATATACTTTCTATGTCTACAGTGTTTTGTCCGCCACGTTAATAATCTTACGCTTGCTTCTTGTAAAACGAATGGTAAATATCTCTATCCGCAAATACCTTAAAGAAGTAATATCTCCTGTTGTGTTTGTAAGTATCCTATCCGTGATCGTTCCATATTTTGTTGCTTCTCAATTGGAGCATACATTTTTGACTTTTACGGGAGTTTCTATACTTTCCATGATTTCTGTTTCTATTGTAGTCTATATCATAGGGTTAAGTCAAACAGAAAGATTTTTTATAAGAAAAAAGTTAGTAGCTGTAATAAAAAGAATTAAATGAGAAAAATAAAGACAGCAACGGTCACATGGATTACTTATCGAAATTTCGGTACATTCCTGCAAGCCTTTGCTTTACAAAAAGTAATACAGTCGTTAGGCTTTGAAAATGTTATATTAGATGATGCATCTGTTTTAAAAGATTTAAGAACACATCAAAATAGCATTCTCAGAATAACAAAGGATATTTTGAGACCTATCGTCAAAAGTTTCATGACACATACAAGTTCATACCGAAAGCTAATGTTCTACTCAGATAAACTATATGACGCATTTAAAGAGAATCATTTGCAGATAGATCATAATATACAATATCTATCTTCGGTCGGACAGAAGTACGATATATTCCTTTGCGGCAGCGATCAGATATGGCATCCGATAGAAGGTATTTTTCATCCGTACTTTTATTTATCCTTTACTGATAAAAAGAAGGTAGCCTATGCTCCCAGTATAGGTACTTCGACTTATCCTGAAGAATTCAAAAGTCGTACAAAACCCTTGTTGGAACGCTTTGATTCTATAGCCGTTCGGGAAGAGATCGGAGCCAATCTTTTGAAGTCATTTATTGACAAACCGGTGGATGTTGTTCTCGATCCGACATTACTACTGACTTCAGGCAAGTGGAATGAGTTAATATCCGACACTGTAATAAAAGATGAAGAACCGTATGCATTGTGTTATTTCTTAACGGAAAATAGGAACTATCTGAATCAAGTAAAACGGTATGCAAAGGAAAAGAGTTTGAGAATTAAAATCTTTGGAACAAATCCGAATTACATGAATTTTGGAGATGAAGTTCTATTCTGCGGTCCGAAAGAGTTTCTTTTGGCCATACGTGATGCAAGCATTGTTTTTACGGACTCTTTTCATGCCACAATCTTCTCGATCCATTTTGAACGAGACTTTTATACCTTCAAACGTTTCAAGGATGGGGAAAAGAAAAATCAGAATTCACGATTACTAAATCTATTCTCAATGATCGAATATTCTGAACGGTTTGTAGGTGAAGAACATTTCGATAAGATCGGTAAACAATCACCGATCAACTATATTGACGTAAATAAAAAAATAGAGGTGCAGCGCGTACACTCTATGAACTACTTAACGAAAGCATTGGAAGGCACATGGAAACAATCTGTATAAAAGAGAAATGTACCGGTTGTGCGGCTTGTCACAATATATGCCCGAAAGAGGCAATACAAATGTGCCCCAACGACTGTGGCTTTCTTCATCCCGAGATAGACAATACGCGTTGCATCGATTGTGGACTATGCGAGAAGATTTGTCCCGTTAATAAGCCCTTGGAAATGAATGAACCTCTACAGGCTATGGCAGCAATCAGTAAAGATGTGGAGGATTTAATGAGTAGTACTTCTGGTGGTGCCTCTTCTGTATTGGCTCATACCATCTTATCGGGCGGCGGAGTGGTTTATGGATGCGTCCAGCGTAATTGCAAAGACATTGCCCACCGACGAATTACTTCTGTGGAAGAAGCCTACCAATTGAAAGGTTCAAAATACGTACAAAGTATTATTGGAAACTCTTATCAAGAAGTAAAGCAAGATTTGTCAACCAGTAAAGAAGTTCTTTTTACAGGTACACCTTGCCAAATAGGAGGGCTCAAGAACTATTTACGCAAAGATTACCCGAATCTTTATACTGTCGATTTGGTTTGTCACGGTGTTCCATCCCAACTGTTTCTTCAAGACAATATCACGGAGATTCAGAAGAAAGAAAAACTTCAATTTTATCGCGATAACCTTTATGTACATTTTCGTAGAAAAGGACAGAGAATGCAAGACTTAAAGTATGGTTTTTTTCTTGAAGAAAAAGGGCAGACATCTGCAAAGACAACCATCTTTTCTACACAATTTCCGAACGATCATTATATCGTCGGTTTTATGTGTGGACTTCTTGTCCGAGAGAATTGTTTTACTTGTCCCTATGCCACTCGTAAACGTGTTGGAGATTTAACTATCGCAGATTTCTGGGGACTGGGTGCAAATGGAACTACTAAAATAGACAACAGCAGAGGAGTCTCACTCTTACTCTTAAATACAAAGAAAGGGCAATCATTGTTCGAACGCATTAAAGAACAAATGGAATACGAAGAGCGGACAGTAGATGAAGCAGTAAAAGGAAATGGACGATTGCAAAGTGCCACTTCAAAACCTGCAAATTATGAGGCGTTTCACGAAAAATATATGAAAGAAGGATTTGAAGAGAGTATACAAGAATTCTTGAGAGGCTATTTTAAGAACTATAAATTCAACATGAAAGTCATGCATGTAAAAGAATTGATAAAAAGAATTCCATTCTTGAAAACTATTTATAAGAGTATAAAACGATAAAGATGAAAAGATTTTGTTTGTTTTGTTAAAGCCATTATAATAAAGATATATGATTCCAAAAAAAATTCACTACTGCTGGTTCGGCAAAGGCAAGATGCCAGAATTGGCACTAAAATGTATTGCATCATGGAAAAAACATCTTCCGAATTATGAAATAAAAGAATGGAATGAGGATAACTTTGATGTAAACATAATTCCATACACGGAAGAGGCATACAAGGCTAAGAAATACGCATTTGTTAGTGACTATGCTCGCTTTTGGATACTTTATAAGTACGGGGGATTATACTTTGACACAGATGTAGAAGTAATACGCCCAATGGATGATATAATTGCGCGTGGTGCATTTATGGGATGTGAAAGAGGTGCAAAAGAATCTGGTGCGACAGTTCCAGCTGTTGCACCAGGCCTTGGCCTTGGAGTGAATCCAGGCCTTGGCCTGTACAAGGAAATTTTAGATTTGTATTCGACACTACATTTTATGTCCAAAAAAGGAGACTTAAATTTGAAGACAGTGGTAGAATATACAACAGAACTACTATGTAAATATGGTCTTAGAAATACGAGAGAAATACAACAAGTAGCAGATGTCTGGATATATCCTAAAGAATATTTCAATCCGATGGAACATGTAAATGATATACGAATAACTCCTAACACATATTCGATTCATCATTATGCAGGCACATGGATAACAAAGAAAATGAAAATGAAGAAGAAGCTTTTAATGATTGTAGGAAAAAGGAATTGGTCTATATTAAAATTTGTATTAGGAAAACGAACGTAGAATGTGGGGATATTTATTTATTATTGTTGTTATAGCTATTCAATTAAACGTTTCGTTACGTCTAACAAATGATTCTGTACTAGCCATTATAGCCTGGGGAGGTAGTATTATTGTTTCAATACTATTGTTTGTTTCGCATAAGATTAAACCAAAATCAAATTATGCCCTATTAGTATGTTTATGTATATTCTTTATTATTCATTTAAGTACGACCAAGGATAAACCAATAAGTATTTTAATGTATTTTTCTGGTTTCTTTTTTATGATAAATATGGATGATAATCGATTGATTTCTAGGAAAATTCTAATCTCGTTTATCATATTCCCTATTATAAGTTGCATGATTTTTTTCTCTGATTTTATAAAGGCTATATCAAGCTTGAATTCAGAGGATGCTTTTGTTGGGTTTACGACAAACTCGAATACGAATTCAACTCTAGGATATTTATTCTTTTTTTCTGTATACTTTCTATTTTATAGACAGAAAAGCCTGATGTACTACTTACTACTTGCGCTCTCTAGTTTATATATAATATCATGTATGTCTAGGAATTCTATATTGTCAATACTCATATTTTTAATTTTGATATATATAGGAAAGAAGACAAAGAACTTTAATTTATATGCAACAACAATTATATTGATTATACTACTGGTCTTTTTCTACTATATGATGAGTTCTACAGAATCTTATATTGAATTATTTGGAAAAGGAGCTACTAGTTCATCAAGGTCAGATCAAATCAAATACGCTATATCTAATTATGATATTACATTATTCGGATATGGACGTGATTTAATAACTCACTCAACTAGAGATTTTTTTGGGGCAGCGTTACATAATACATATTTGAATACCCTATATTCTTTTGGAGTGGTATATGTCACTATTTATATATTCTATTTTATTACTTTTTATAAAAAGCTAAAATTAATAGAAACGCGCTCAGCTATACTTGCAGTACATGTTTATTATTTTTTTGAGCCTGCTATCTTTTTTGAACTAGGAATAACATCACTACTTATGTATATAGTTATACTTGTTGCTGATCGACTTAATTCAAACATAATAGTTCCGAGAGATGAGTTTATTACATCATGAAAATAGCATATATTATAACCTCTTTAGCTAATTCTGGACCAATCATCGTTGTTCAGGATTTGGTACATCTACTTGTTGAGGCGGGACACGAATGCACTGTTTTTTATTTTGATGAAAAGAAAGATTTGAATTTTCCTTGTCCCACCGAGCGAATATCTTTTCGAACGAAGATTAATTTCAAGGCTTTCGATGTTATTCACTGTCATGGCTTTCGTCCTGATCTATTCGTGCTGTTGCATAAGCCTTTGTTTTGTAAAACAAAGGTGTTCAGTACGATACACAGCTATATGTTTCAAGACCACAAGTTTAAGTATGGGTTGTTTAAGTCGAAAATATATCCGAGACTAGTTTTTGCTTCACAATTGCGATCAGACAAAATAATAGTGTTGAGTAAGGATGCTTTGAACTATTATTC
>JAVVVP010000086.1:0-6575 GCA_036652575.1 Bacteroidaceae bacterium | reverse complement strand
GGTGTGTCCATCCTTTTTTTGTTTCTCGTCCTTGATGGATAGGGCTCCTCCTCGTGTCATTGTGTTGTGTTCTGGATTGCTTCGCCTTCGGCTCGCAATGACGTGAAGGAGGGGGAGGGCTTTTGGATGGAATGGACCCCTCCACCCGAAATAACGACGGATTCCTTTTTTTTGCTTTTAAAGAATTGATTTTCGGTTGAAAAGGGTTATCTTTGCCCTCTCATTCTTCTCAAAAACAAATACAGATGTCGATCACCTCTTCCGCCGCTTTTGCAGACAGCAAGCCGCATTATCATTTATTAGATGGGCTTCGCGGTGTAGCGGCTCTTTTGGTGCTATGGTATCACCTCTTCGAAGGTTATGCTTTTGCGGGTGGCACGCGCATTGAAATTTTTCATCACGGCTATTTGGCGGTGGACTTTTTCTTTATCCTTTCGGGTTTTGTTATTGGTTATGCCTACGACGATCGTTGGAAGAGAACATTTACGTTGAAAGAGTTCATTCAACGCCGTTTGATACGTCTTCATCCGATGGTGCTCTTGGGCGCGGTTCTGGGCGTTGTCACGTTCTGTCTTCAAGGTAGCGTGCAATGGGATGGAACCCCCATTGCCACCTCTCTGCTGCTACTTTCTTTTCTTTGCACCCTCTTCTTTCTTCCTGCCCTACCAGGTGCCAGTTATGAAGTGCGTGGAAATGGTGAAATGTTCCCGTTAAACGGACCCTGCTGGTCCTTGTTCTTTGAGTATATAGGCAACCTGCTCTACGCGTTGTTTCTTCGTCGTTTGTCCACTCAAGCCTTGAGGGTACTCGTTGTTTTGCTCGGTGTGAGCTTGGCGGCATTCGCTATTTTTGATGTGTCTGGCTATGGCAATATCGGAGTGGGGTGGACGTTGGACGGAGTCAACTTTGCAGGCGGACTCTTGAGAATGCTTTTCCCGTTCTCGATGGGCTTGCTCTTGTCGCGTCATTTTAAGCCCATCCGGGTGAGAGGAGCCTTCTGGATTTGTACTGCAATCTTAACGCTTTTGTTCTCGGTCCCTTACTTAGAAGGTGTGGCACCGATTTGTATCAACGGCGTGTATGAGGCCTTTTGTATTCTCTTTGTTTTTCCCCTTTTGATTTGTTTGGGAGCATCGGGAACCACGACAGACCAAACGTCTACCCAGATTTGTTCGTTTTTGGGGAATATTTCTTATCCTCTCTATGTGATACATTATCCTATTCTGTATTTGTTTTATGCTTGGTTGATTCGAAATCAGTATTTCACATTTGCTCAGACTTGGATCGTGGCGTTGAGTGTTTACGCCTTGTGTGTTTTGCTTGCTTACCTAAGTTTGAAACGATACGATGAACCCGTACGGAATTATTTGGCAAAGCGTTTTCTGTCGAAGTCTCAAGGAAAGATTCGGTAGGAGAGCGGAACCTAAAATCCGAGAGGAAACTCGCATGCTTTTCTCCTTTTTTTCAAAAAAAAGGCTTTCTCGGTTGCTTTTAAAAAAGAAGTTTTTTACGGAAAGCTTTTTATTTTTAGCAATAGGCGTTCTTCTCTGGAAGACGGCAAAGCGCTTTGTCTGGACGGCTACCAAGATGAAACGTGTGTTTGGGAACCTCGTAATACTTAACGATATGGCGATAAAGTATAATATCGTGTTAAATATCGCAGATAGTGGAGGTTCAATTTGATTTTTCAAAATTTAAAATCTAACTTTACGCCGCTAAATTTTAAAATCAATAATTCAAAAATGAAGATGAAAAAGAATTACATTCTCCTCGTTTTGCTGCTCGTGATGAGCGCGACGTGGTTTGACGCTTCCGCCTTGGTGTGGAAAAAAGGCGTAGTGAAAACAACATTTGCATCCGGTGATGAAATCGTGTTGCAATCGGATGATGCTTGGGGTGGTTGGACCACGGATGGCTTCCTCAATCTAGATGGTTTTACAAATACAACACCACTGAATGCTTCTTGTGTGATTGTGCTCGAAGCAACAGGTAAAACAGGTGTGGTAAACAAAAAACCTACTTATTTTCTGAAGCACAAAGCAACAGGTAAATATTACACGAAAACAGGTGTGTTGGGTGAAAAAGCCGATGCGTTGGATTTAGAAATCCTCGTGAATAGTCCTACGGAAGATAAAAATGTGAAATTTCCAACGGCGGATGATGCACCTGCAGATGAAGTTGCAGATGGAATTGCAGACTCTCTTACGCGCTGTCCAAACGCCAACGCGAGTACAGTTGTTTTGGCTACGTGGCAGATGACGGCTAAAACAGATGTAGCTCCAAGCCGGAAAGTTATTACGTTCCTTTCTCGTTACAGAGTTATTCTTTCAACCGATGACTCAGCAGAAGCAGCCTCAGGTCCTTATAGAGATACGAGTGCATGGCATGCCTATACCGTGGTAACCGAAGATGAACCTATCGATGAATTGGGCGCTTTGATTAAATACTACACAGAGACGTTGAAGCTAAGTTATGTTGGTTCTCCAACGAATGCTCCTGGTTTTTATAACGCAGACGCTGTAGCACGTTATAACAACGCGATGGATGCAGCGCTTACTGCGGTAGATACGGAAGATAGACCAGCATGTATTAACGCGATCGCTGAATTGAAATCAGCAAAAGCAAATGTGGATACCTTGACGATTCCTATGAAGGAAGGTTATTATAGAATCAGGAACGCTTTCCCTGAATTTGCAAAACAACAGCAGGTAACCAAAGCGATGTATATCGACGTAGCAGACGGCAACTTGAAATGGAAAAGCACAGATTTAAAGAATGCGTACTTTATTTTCCATATCACAAAAGCAGCCGATGGTAAAAACTGGGCGATTCAAAATCTCGCAACAGGTGGATATCTTCATACCATGCCTAACAACGATACGGCTATTCCTACCACAGAAGAGTTTGAAACGGCTCAAGTGTTAAAGATTATAGGCGGTGGACAATTTAATATATCGAACACGGCAAGAAATATTCCTTACCATGCCGGTAACCATGGAGGCGGTAGCGGTCAGAATGGTCTCGTTGTTACTTGGAGCGGTGGAAAAGACACTCAGTCAGCTTGGTCTTTGGACAATGATATTAGCCCAGAACTCCTAGACTCTTTGACCAAGGCGATGGTTCAGGTGAAGTTGAACCTTCAGTTGAAGAAATTGGTTACAACCGCTAAAACAGCTTATGCCGCAGGTTGGATTCCTCTTAACTTGATTAAAGATGCCGCACAACTTTCTACCAATGCTCCAGAGCCCAAAGAGGGAAAAATAGAGTACTTGATTGATGGCGATGCAAAAACCTATTTCCATTCACGTTGGAGTGGTACACCTGCAGCAGGAGATCCAGCTGAGTATCACTACTTACAAGTAGAACTAAAACAACCTCTTTCTAAATTCTCTTTGTACACAAAAGCTCGTAACAATAGAATCCGTCCTGACTCTATCGTGATTTCAGGATCGAATAATAATACGGATTGGAAGAACCTTTTGTCTATGCCGAATGGAAACGACACACTTCCTTATACGAAGAATCAGTTAGAATTGAACTCAACGGTAATGGATCTTGGCGCAACGTATAAGTATCTTCGTTTCACCGTGATTACAACATCTTATGATGATAAGAAACACATGGGTGTGAAAGATGGTAGTGCACCAGGTACTGTATTCAATGGTTACCCTATGTTTACCTATGCAGAATTCCAACTGTTCCCAGCAGAAGGTAAGGTGGATAAAAATTCTCAGAACTTGACCATCCCATCTGCAGGAAATTTGAAGAAGTTGATGGATGTAGCCGATACCACCAAAATGGCAACGACAGAACAAATCGCTGCTTTACAAGCTGCTCTTGATGCTTACAATGGTGCCGTAGTAGATACAGCACGTATGTCAAAAGAAATCGCCGCAGCACAAGCTTTTGTGACGAACGCAGTAATTGGTTCTGAAATGGGACAAGTAGAGCAATCTCATATAGATGTGTTGAATGCCGCTATCACAACGGCAAAAGCAGTTGTATTGGCAGATCCTACAACGGGTGCGTTGATTACAAGAGCTGCTTTGGACGAAACAGTAGGCACTCTAAAAACAGCGGAAAAAGCGTTTGTGGCTTCTGTTAAAACAGTGGCTCCAAATGTATGGTATAACATCCAAAGCCGTATGGCGAAGGATGCCGAAACCACTACTTTTGACAACGCTATCTACGCGATAGACGGCGCAATGAAGTGGGGTGGTGTTGAAGCAGGAAGCTTTAACAAGCAAACAAATCCTTCTTATATGTGGCGTTTCGTTGCAATAACAGACTCTACCTATGCGGTACAGAATTTGATCACAGGTCAATATATGGCTGCTACAACAGGCGCTAGCATACAAGTGAAATTATCGGAAACTCCCGTTCCTTACTTTGTGAAATATATTGGTAGTGCACAATTCCAATTGGTACCCAATGTGAAGAAGCAAGCACTTCCTTTGAAGGCTTCAGCTGACGCAAACAAAGTGGTTGGCTTTGCAGAAGGTGTGAATACTGCTTCGGCTTGGACTTTCTCTGCTACGATGCCTGCTGCTTTTGAAGTAAAAGCAATGGAGATGAATAGCATTTCGACGGTGACACTTCCTTATGAATACAAGGTAGGTGAGCTTTATACTACGGACGCTACGGATGCAGAGACGGATCCAATCAGTCTTTATAAGTTAGTTGGTAAAGTAGGTGATGTAGGTAACGTGTCTGCCATCCAACTCCAAAAATATGCTGACGGAACAGTTATTGAAGCAGGAACTCCTGTTATCGTAGTAGTAGGCGACATTTCACTTTATGACAAGACCGCTGGCGCTGGAAAATTGAATTTAGAATCAACTTCAGACATTGCAAATGTGGTTTCTACGCCATCTGCTGTAAACGGTTTGGTAGGAGTATTCCATTCAATGGCTCTACCTCATGACGGTGTAGGTCTTTTGGAACTCGGTAAACTCCGCGTTTTAAATGTATCTTCAGGCGAAGTAATTGGTAACTTGTCAGGTTATATCGATGAAGCTTTGATTCAAAATATCGAAGGTGCTACGGTTGATATGACGATACCAGTGGGCGAAGGCGCAGCGTTGAACATTGGCGGTGTGACGAGCGATAAAGTTTCGAAGACAGGTGTAATCTACCATCTAAACGGTGTGTCTGCTGGAACATCGGTGAAAGATCTTAAACCAGGTCTTTATATCATCAACGGTCAAATCGTTCGTTTCTAAATAGAACCATCTGATCTAACAAAAAGGCGCGCCTCCTAAGGGAGGTGCGCTTTTTTTAGCACTTGAAGGTTCTTAACTGAAAAAAAAATGTTACTTTTGTATCGTCATACCACCTTTCGACGTTCGAAACCTCTTCGGCGTGTGGAGTAGGTGACACAAAGAACAACTAACAATCAAAATATAAGATCAAATGAAACCAACTCTATTTCTTTTAGCTGCTGGAATGGGTAGCCGCTATGGCGGTTTAAAGCAATTGGATGGCTTAGGACCCAACGGTGAAACGATTATGGATTATTCTATTTACGATGCAATCAATGCTGGTTTTGGAAAATTGGTGTTTGTGATTCGTAAAGAATTTGAAGCTGATTTTCGTAACAAGGTTTTAAGTAAATATGAAGGACATATTCCTGCAGAATTAGTATTTCAATCGATAGACGATCTTCCCGCAGGTTTTACGTGCCCAACGGAAAGAACAAAGCCTTGGGGAACCAATCACGCGGTGATGATGGGTAAGAACGTTATTCACGAACCTTTTGCGGTGATCAATTGCGATGACTTTTATGGTCGTGAATCCTTCCAATCCATGGGGAAATACCTCAGTGCACTTCCAGATGGTTCTAAAAACAAATATGCGATGGTAGGCTTCCGTGTAGGCAATACGTTGAGCGATAGCGGTAGCGTATCCCGCGGCATCTGTACCACCGATTCAAACCGCTTGTTGCAAAGTGTGGTAGAGCGTACTAAAATCGTTCGTAACGAGGGTGTTGTACAATATTTGGACGACGACGATCAATGGGTAACGGCAGCGGAGAGCGTTCCTGTTAGTATGAATTTCTGGGGCTTCACACCTGATTACTTTGCGTATAGTGAGGAATTTTTCAAGGAGTTCCTTCGTGAGCCAGAGAATATGAAGAATCTCAAGAGTGAATTTTTCATTCCGTTGATGGTGGATAAACTCATCAACGAAGGTACTTCAACGGTTGAGGTCTTAGACACCACCAGCCAATGGTTTGGCGTTACCTATCCAGAAGATCGTGCGGGTACGGTAGAACGCATTCAGAAACTAGTAGACGCAGGCGTTTATCCTGCGAAACTGTTTTAAAGTAGCAAAAGCAGCATTTAAATAGATACATAATGTTTGTTGCGTGCTTCATCCTTGAACGGGTGAAGCACGCTTTTTGCTATGCTCTTCCTCGTGTCATCGTGTTGTGTTCTGGATTGCTTCGCCTTCGCTCGCAATGACGTGAAGGAGGGGGTGCGCATATCGTTAGGAGTCATGCTGTTCGTTTGGATTGATTTTTTTTTGTGTTCCGTCATTGCGAGGGCTTGCCCGAAGCAATCCAGTGGTGTGTC
>JAVVVP010000085.1:0-6807 GCA_036652575.1 Bacteroidaceae bacterium | reverse complement strand
AAAGTAACTACAAAAGAATTAGATTGAACGGATTTACTTTTTGATAAAACGGGGAAATGAATGCTAGAAAAATAGAACTAGTTAGAAAAGAAAAAAAGTAGGGTTGTTCCGATGGATAAAAAGCGTGAATTCTTAATTCCTATTTATTTGGTGTAAGGTAACTCGGAAGGTAGCCTGATAGAGAATAAATATGAATAGGTTCGCGCTTTTTTAAATTTGTATTTATAAACTTAGGGACACATTCCATTTTTTTTGGAATGTGTCCCTAAGTTTATGGCGTTGGTTGAGTTAGACTAGATGGATAGTTTGAGGTCTATTCCGAACTGAAGAGGTGTACCTTTCTGTGAATATCCACGGCTCATACTCTCAAAATAAAAGGTCTTATAGTCTGTCTTCGTAATATTCTTACCCCACAAATTAATGCTTATTTTTCCGAAGTTTGCGAGTACATTTGCTCCCAGTGTCGCGTAGAAGTTTTGGTAAGTGTCGTTTGCTTCTGTCCAATAGATACGCCCTAATCCTCTGAAATTCGCCCCGAAGGTTAAAGTTTTGAGTGCTTTATGATGAAAGGCTAGCGTATAATCGGCTTGTGCTCCAAGCGTGTGTGCTGGTATCATAGGTACTTTGTTGTCAGAATAGTCGTGTTGAATTCCCGAAGCATCTTTTCCTGCATCAAATTTGTCGAAACGAGCATTTGTATAGCCATAGCTCATGGCGATATTCATTCGTCCTTCTAATACGGAATGGCGTAGGGCTAATTCGATACCACAACTATGACTGCGTCCTGCATTGATCATCATTCGTCCCATTCCGCTGTTGCTGTAACGCGCTATTTGTTGGTCGTGGGTGTCAATATAGAATAGCGCGAAGTCCACTTGTAGACGGTGCTCAAAGAGGTCGTGGTGTACTCCTACTTCGTAGTTCCAGCTATATTCTGGCTTGTATTTCACATTGCCTACATGGAGTGGTTCTCCTTCTAAATGTGATCCTATCATTCCTTGCATCGATGGTGGAAGCAAACTTTTTATGCCCGCTTTCATATCGTTTATCATTTGTGTTTGTATAAGGTCGGAAAACATTTGAATGTTGTATCCTCCAGAACGGTATCCTTTAGAGGCGGTAGCGTAGATGGTTCCTTGTTTCTTTGGTAATTCGTATTGGAATCCTATTTTAGGCAATAATTGAGTAAAATCATTATTTGTTTTATCTGCAATTTTTGGTGCTGTTTCCATGGTTACGGGATGAGGTAGCATCCTAGGATTCATACTAAACGTATAGTTTATAGGTGCAGCTGCTTTTGAATTGTAGCGAATGCTTTGATGTTCATAGTCGAGGCGCATTCCCAAGGTTAACGATAGGCGATTTATGAGAAAATCGCGAAAGGTGCTTTGGTGATAAATAGCTCCGTTGAGTACAGGCGTATTAAACTGTCCATCGATGCATAGATCTGGGTTGTTGATGTGTAACTTCATTTGAAGCTTTGAAGCAATGGGCTCTGGTATGCTACTAAACGCATTGGAAATAACTGAATTGAGGAAATTCATTCCGTCGGAATAGAAGTTGACGGGAGCTTCTGTCCGCATCATTTGATACATGCCAAATACACCAGTAGCCCATTGCCAACGTTTGTTAGGCTTGCTTTTGAACGTGATTTCTTCGGTCAAGGTATTTGCGTTTTGCTTTTGCTCGAGTGTATAGATGTTGGCTTTAATAAAGTCTTGATCCATAAACATACGGTCGCTCAGGTTCTGATAGCCAGTTGCAGAAGTGAGCGTAAATTGTGGTGCTTTGTATTCTGTTGTTAGTCCTGTCTGGAATAGCGAGCGACGATAACGTCCTTCGTGATTGGCTGTGATACCACCAATCAGGGTGGGGTACGACTCTTTTTTCCCTTTTGTAGCTCCATTATAGAGATAAGGATAGGCTCCTTCATCTATGTATTCGTAAGAGCTCGTTAGATTGAAGCGTAAGTTTGAAGTTGCTTTATAGGTGCCCCGAAATCGAACGCCTGCTTGTTGGGAGGCATCCACTTTCTTTCCAGTAGAATCGTTTCTGAAAAAACCGTTTTCACCTTCGTAGAAGCCTCCAAATGAAAAGGCTAATTGATCATTGAGCTTCTGGTAAGTCATAATGGAAGCTTTGCGTAAGGTGTTGCGAGTGGCACTACCTATTGTGATCTCTGTTCCTTGATGGCGGAAGGGATCGCGCGTATAAGCATGGATAAGTCCACCCATCGTATTGCGACCGTAAAGCGTTCCTTGAGGACCTCGAAGCACATCAATACGTTCTACATCGAGAAAATGGAAATCGTACGTGCTTTTGTCTATTACGGGCATATTGTCTATATACAGTCCGATGGCAGGCGTATTGATACGTGAACCGATACCTCGAATGTAAACAGCGGATGTGATATGTGAACCGTAGTCGGGCATAAATAAGTTTGGCACCACGCCTGTAAGATTATGTAAACCTACAATTCCGTTCTTCTGCATATCATCGGCGGAGAGTAGGGATACGGAGGTCGGTGTTTGGCGTAACTTTACGTTTTCTTTGGGTCGAGCGACCACCACCGCATCTTCAATATCAATCACTCTGGCTGTGTCGGCAGGTACATTTGCTATGGCGGGAGTTGTGACGAGAAGGAGGGCTGCAATGAGTTCTTTCTTTTTCATCTATCTAAATTCTTTTGTTTTTTCAGCGTGCAAAGTTACGAAGAAGATAGATACACGTCAATCCTTATTTATGAGGATAAACAAGCCGATAAAGGAGTTGGAGTGAACGGAACGCGGACTAGAGAGGTCGAGTAGGACGTATGGTCAAGCGAACTTTTAAAGATAGAACCTTAAGTCTTTGTATGTAAAAAAGGAGCGTGCTCCTTTTTTACATCGAGCGCGCTGCATGAATAATTCGAGCGCGCTCAATGTTTTTTGAGATGACTCGCAGGGAATATGGATGGGGAAGACACAAAGGTGAATCGTTGGACTTCTTTTCTTTAAATGCAAAAGCAGCGCAGAAACTTATTTGTGCTCAATTTGTAGCGCATTTTATATTTCGCTTAGTTGAATGTAACCGTGGAGAACGGCATATAACGTTAAACCAGATACGGATTTAATGTTGAGCTTTTGCGTTAAATTTTTGCGATGCGAAATAATGGTGGTTAGTGCTACGCCAAGTTTATCGGCTATTTCCTTGTTGATAGCGCCACATACAATAAGTCGAAGTACTTCTATTTCGCGAGGGGTCAATGAATCGTTATGTCTAGTAGCTTCTATTTCTTGACGAATGTGGTTGGGTAGATGCTTACCACCAGAATGCCCAGCTTGTTGTAAACCGACAAGTGCGCGTGCCATTTCTTTTTCGGAAAGTTCTACACTGAGTGCACGAAAGCCTTCGGGAACGTTCGAAAGTTCAGCGTCAAAGCAAAGAATAATGGATTGTCTCTTGTGAACCGCATAAAAGGTGGGGCTAGATAGAAGCGATGGAAGTGTAATGAAATAATGAAAAAATGGAATTCCTGAAGCGATCATATCGGGTGTTGATGTAAACGTATTCACATTTGCCATTGGCATGAGGTCTTGTAATAAAGAGGCAAGACCAATGTTTGCTAGCATATTTCTTCCTACTATTGCAATTTGCGGAACTCTAATTTCTTCCATTCGTTTTTTGAAATGAGGTTTTAGGCTTTTACTTAACTATTTGTAAGTGTACTTTCAAGTTCTTCGGCAGACAGATGTAGACGTAATTGTCCTCTGTGAGCAATGGAGATGCCACCCGTTTCTTCAGATACAATAATAGCAAGGGCATCACTTTTTTGGGACATACCTAGTGCTGCTCGATGGCGTAACCCTAATGCTTTTGGTATGTCTGAATCGTGACTTACGGGAAGGATGCACCCCGCTGCTTTAATGCGCTTGTTACTAATGACCATAGCACCATCGTGAAGTGGACTATTTTTGAAAAAGATGTTTTCTATCAGTCGTTGGTTGATGTTCGAATCAATTAAATCGCCAGAACGAATAATGTCGCTTAGTCCCACGTTGCCCTCTATCACAATAAGTGCACCGACTTTTTGTTTGCTCATGCTCATACAAGCTAAGACGATGGGCATAATTTCTTCGCGGTTTGTTTCACTCTTTTTATTTCCAGTGAACAGACGCATAAGGGCATTTTTTTTTCGATGGGTTCCTATCGATGAAAAAAAACGGCGAATCTCTTCTTGAAATAGAATGATAAGCGCCAAGGCTCCCATATTCACCAATTTATCCAGTATGGAGCCCAATAAACGCATTCCAAAAACTTGAGAAACAAGTATCCAAACGAGTAAAAAAACAATGATCCCCGAGAATATATTGGCAGAGCTCGACTCTTTCATTAAACGATAGATATAGTAGAGTAAAAGAGCTACTAGTAAAATATCTATCACGTCCTTTAGTTCAAAGTTTATCATGTGTTCTTATTGTATTTGAAAAATAGAAATTACATCAATACGTACCACCCTGTTCCACATAATGAACAATCTGTATAGCTTCAACACACGCTTTTACATCGTGCACTCGCAATATATTTGCACCTTTTATAATGGCGAGAGTGTTGAGTACGGTTGTGCCGTTTAAAGCTTCTTCCGCCGTCTCCCCAAGACATTGATAGATCATGGATTTACGGGATATTCCGACGAGCAATGGTAGTTGGAATTCTTTGAATTCTTCAAGATGAGAAAAGAGCTCGTAGTTGTGCTCTAGTGTTTTCGCAAAGCCAAAGCCAGGATCGAGTATGAGGTCGTTCACACCAAGCTCGTGTAACTGTTGTATTTTCTGAGAAAAGTAGAGAAATATTTCACGCATTAAGTCGTCATAGTGAGGTTGGCATTGCATGGTTTGTGGCGTTCCTTTCATGTGCATGAGAAGGTAAGGCACTTGTAATGTTGCAACGGTTTGAAACATCTTTTTATCCAATTCTCCCCCCGAAATGTCGTTGATGATGGCAACGCCATATTCTTCTACACACATTTTGGCGATGTCGGCACGAAAAGTGTCCACAGAAACGATAGCGTTGTCCTTGATTTTCTTAATAATTTGTAAGCCTTGGCGAAGACGCTCCATCTCTTCTTTTGGCGACACATGATTCGCGCCAGGTCGCGATGAATAGGCTCCAATATCTATTATAGAGGCCCCTTCATGGAGGATCTGTTTAGTGCGAGTTGCAATGTCTTCTTCTGTTTGCTGACGACTACCTTCAAAAAAAGAATCTGGCGTAACGTTTAATATACCCATCACTTGTGGCTTTGTAAAGTCCATCAAATGCCCTTTTACGTTTATTGTATAGGTGTTTTGCTTCATTCATTAAGCTGTTTTTCGTGCTTTGAGCTACAAATATACGCAGAAAATATTGTTTACTCCCTTTTGTGTGCTGTTTTTCGTGTAACTTTGCATCGAATAATCGTAGAATAAAACAACTATGCAACTATCAGAACTCTATAGAATCTTTGAGCTGAACCCTATTATAACAACAGACAGCCGAGACTGCCCTGAAGGTTCCATCTTTTTTGCGCTCAAAGGAGACACGTTTAATGGAAATGAATTTGCAAAACAAACGCTTGAGAAAGGTTGTGCATACGCTGTCGTAGACGATGCACAATTTGCGAATTCTTCAGACAAACGAATCATATTTGTAAATGATGTGCTGAAAACCTTGCAGCAATTGGCAAATTACCACCGTCATCAACTTGGTACTCCTATACTTCAGATTACGGGTACAAATGGTAAGACCACAACGAAAGAGCTTGCTTCCATCGTTTTGTCGCAAGCTCATCGTGTGTTGTTCACCCAAGGTAACTTCAATAATCATATAGGAGTACCGAAAACGTTACTTCGTTTGACTCGTGAGCACGATATTGCAGTGATTGAAACGGGTGCAAATCATCCTGGAGAAATAGCAGAACTTTCCAAAATAGTGGATGCGGATTGTGGGCTTATCACAAATGTAGGAAAAGCACATCTTGAAGGGTTTGGATCATTTGAAGGCGTTATTCGTACGAAAGGAGAGCTTTATGACTATTTGCGTCAGAAACCAGATCGTTTTATCTTTTTACATCATGACAATGAGTATCTTAAACCTATTGCAACAAACTTAAAAGCCATTCGTTATGGTTCTCCACAGAAAGAGGAAGAGCTAGAAGTGAGTGGTGAAGTTATAGAATGTGCTCCATACCTAAAGTTTCGGTGGAGACAGAAGAATGGGCATTGGCATGAAGTGCAAACACAGTTGATAGGGTCTTATAATATAGATAATTTACTTGCAGCGGTAACCATTGGTTTGCATTTTGGAGTAACACCAGACCGTATCGATGCTGCTTTAACGGCATATCTACCCAACAACAATCGTTCACAACTTGTTGATACGGGTAAAAATCATATTGTGATAGATGCTTATAATGCCAATCCAACGAGTATGATGGCAGCTTTAGAGAACTTTCGTGATATGAAAGTAGATAAGAAAATGCTCATTCTTGGTGAGATGCGTGAACTTGGATCTTGTAGTGGAGAAGAGCATCAAAAAATAGTTGATTTTTTAGTAGCTCATACAATAGACCAAGTTTGGCTTGTGGGTAAAAACTTCGCAGCGACAACCACCTCCTTTCGTTGTTTCAAAGATGTGGACGAGGTAAAGCAAGAGCTTCTTCAACATCCACTGAAAGGATATTACATATTACTGAAAGGTAGTAATGGAACGAAGCTCTTTCAATTGTCCGATTCCTTGTGACGTATTCATTTCAATGATTGTTAGAGGTCAAGAATAGAGACGTGATAC
>JAVVVP010000084.1:0-6848 GCA_036652575.1 Bacteroidaceae bacterium | reverse complement strand
CCATAAGAAAGTGAATACAGCGCTTATTAATCGCTTGGCAAATGATAAGAGATTTGAACTACATTATTATGGTCGCGAACAACAGATAGCCCTAGACTTAAAAGCCTACGCGAAATCCCTAAAGGCAGACAATGTTTTTTTTAACGGAGAGTATAAACCGCAAGACCGTTATGAGTTTTTAAAATCAACGGATGTCATACACAATCTATACAAAGATACAAATACGGCGTTGGCAATGGGTAATAAATTCTATGATGGAATCATTTTTAGAATACCACAAGTTTGTATACCAGGATCGTTTATGGGCGAAATGTGTGATAAATATAGTGTAGGAACATCGCTAAATCCTTTTGATGAATCGTTCGCAGATAACCTAGAAAGATACTATCGTTCTATCGAAACGAATCAATTCAAAAAAAATTGTGTGTCTCTACTTTCAAATATTTTGGACGAATATAATAAAGGGTGTGAGATCGTTAAATTGTATGTAAATGAAGAAAATTAGAAAAACAGTAGATTTATATACATACATAGTCATATTCTTCTTGATCTATTTAGAATGGGGATATGCTTGTGTAATTAATGAAAGTTTAACGGGAATTGTAAAAACAGCTTTAATGATTGCTTTAGTCTTACCTCTATTCTTGTATAAAACATTTAAATTTAGAAAAGAGAACTTCGCTCTATTTGTTTTTCTCTCCATTGTGATACTTCTTAGTAGTCTACGTGATTCAAATTTTGGGAATACGATTCTACTATTTGTTCCTTTATTTTGTGGTTTCGTTTTTACAAGTGCTATAAAATTTGAGAACGCGGTTGACAAGTTTTGTAATACAATGAGTTACCTATCTGGAATATCGCTAGTTGTTTTCTTTTTATCTTTGGTTTTACCTTCGTTTATCCAACGTTTTCCTATTATGGTAAATGTGTGGGGAACGCCTATTCATAATTTGTTAATATCAGTAGCACCTTCAAACGTTTCCTTTGTTAGAAATTATGGAATAACGTGGGAACCAGGAGCATTTTCTTTACTTTTATGTATTAGTATATTCTGTTTAATTGTGTGTTATGAACGATTGAATAAACGAAAACTTACTATTTGTATAGCTGCTCTTATTACTACATTTTCAACAATGGGGTATATTGTTCTTGTAATAATTTTATTCATCACACGTTTTAAATCTGTTGATACCAAACATTCACGAACGGGATTTTTTATTTCTATACTTATTGTTTTTGGATTGTTTTTTTTCTTTACCGATGACAATAACGAAATGCTATCTATTGTATTCGGAAAATTAAGTGGGTTTTCTTTTGGTGATGATAATCCAGAAACAACACAAGCTCGTGTAAATGCAATTATATTTCCTTGGTTCGCCTTCTTGTCAAATCCAATTCTTGGAATTGGATACGATGCTTTTAAAGGACTTAATGAAACAGTCTGTAATAATGTTGCTACTAATACTATTATGAATTGGTTTGCATTAGGAGGAATATTATTAGGAGGTCCTTGTTCATACTTTTACTTTAAATTAGTAGCTAAAACTTCTCGTAGATTAAAATTAAACAAGCTGCAATTGCTCGTTTTGTTTATCTCATTTGCTTTGTTAATTTCTACAGAAAGTCTCTTGAGAATTTCTTTGATCTATATGATTATTTTTTACGGGTGTTCAAATGCCAACTTTGTTAAAAATGCGTAGTATTTTATTTATACTAGGGAAATATTACCCTAAGAGTTCAGCAAATGGAATATGTTGTAAGAATATTGTTGAGGAATGTAAGCAACAAGGTTTCGATATTACTTGTGTAATTAATTCAGATGTTACACGTCCACAACACGAAGAAATAAATGGCGTGGAAGTATACAGAATAAAGCCACGTTTGTATTATCGTATACTCGATTGGTGCGAATACAATGAAGGTAGTACATTCTTTAATCCATTGAGAGTTGTAGCAAATACACTCAATAAAATTCAGCTTGCCATAATGTCTCCATTTTGGCCATTCGTGTCTCCTTTATATACCTTTCGTTTCTACCGACAAGCAAAAAAATTATTGAACGCACGTCATTACGATGTAATAATTTCGGCTTACACTCCAATAGACTCAGTCTTAGCAGGTCATTTGTTGAAAAAAGAGTTTCCTGACATTAAATATGTACCATATTATCTTGATGCTCTTGCTGGTGGTTGGGGACCTATGAAGTGGTCGAAAGCTAAGATAGAAAAGCGTACACGCTATTGGGAAAAGAAGTTTAATAGTAATGCTGATGTGGTGGTATCTATGATGTCAGCTAAACATTATCACGAAATTCATCCAATGGATGGTAATTATCGTCGTCTATTTCTTGATGTTCCAACTTTTGTAGAATCAAAAGTCAATGTTTCAAATAAGAAAAAACAAAACTTGGTAGCTCTGTATGCTGGTAGCATTAACTACCCTCAGAGAAATCCTGTACCACTATTAGATGCTTTTGCATCTTTTTGCGAAGCATATAATATAGAATTGCGCTTGATAGGCTCTTGCAATTGCAAAAACCTATTAGACGAATATTCAGAGAAAACAAAAGGGAAGATTAAGTATCTTGGCTCTATGGCACACACAGAGACACTTCAAGAAGAAGCAGAAGCCGATTTCTTGATAAATTTTGGAGTTTCAAACCCATATACCATTCCTTGTAAAATATTTGAATATATGCAACTACGTAAGCCTATTATATCTTCTGCGTCTATTGAAAACGAAGCTGCGATAGAATACTTAGAAAAATATGGGTCAAGTTTCATCTTCGATGAAAGAGCAGATACGACAACAACGCATAAACAACTATTACAATACATACTTTCTAACCCAACTGTAGGAGATGCAGATTACTCAAGAGTGTTTTATAAAAACACTCCAGCTGCTTTCTGCGATATTATAAAGTCTTTATAGATATGATTAAATATATTTCAACAAATGACGCTGTAGATTGCTATGGATGTAGAGCCTGTGAGCAAATTTGCGCTCAGAAAGCATTGCATTTAGAACCAAATGGAGAAGGTTTTTTGTATCCGATACTAAATCTAGACCAATGTACGAATTGCGGTCTTTGTTCTAAAGTTTGCCCTGTAGAGAAGACAACCACAAACAAAGTTCTAAAAACCGTAGCTACAAGATATAACGACAATAGCACATTGTGCTATAGCGCATCTGGAGGAATGTTTCTTGCCGCTGCTGAATATACGATATCGCAAGGTGGATATGTTGCAGGTTGTGTATTCGATGAATATTTCAATGCCATTCATATTCTGTCAAACGATAGAAATGACATAAGAAGAATGCAAGGATCGAAATATGTTCAAAGCAATATTGGCAATGTTTATATAGAAATTCGTCGCATTCTTAAACAAGGTGAATTAGTATTGTTTTCTGGAACTCCTTGTCAAGTTGATGGGCTTCAAAACTTCTTACGAAAGGATTATGATAATCTGTATACATTAGACCTAATATGTCATGGAGTCCCGAGTCCTAAATTTTTGCAAGATTACCTTGACGCAACGCACAGAGTAAATGGTGAAATAATCGACTTGAAGTTTCGTAATAAGGTAAAAAATGGATGGTGTTCACAAGGTTCTGTGAATATAAGAAGTAACGGAAAAATCAAAGAAAAAAAAATTACTCCTTTTACGGATTCCTATTATTATTATTATTTAAAGAACAGTATTAGCAGAATATGTTGCTATTCTTGTAAATATTCTTCAACTAATCGTGTTGGCGATATTACAATTGGTGACTATTGGAACTTACAAGATGTACTTCCTTCTTTCGACTCTAAAAATGGAGCATCCGTAGCGTTAATAAATACAAATAAGGGACTTCTGCTCTTTGATAAAATAAGAAAAACTCTTATAAGCGAAGAAACAACACTCGAAGACGCAGTTCGTGGTAATGGCAACTTGAGCGAGCCTTGCAAGATGCCTTCAAACAGATTGAATATATACAAGCGCATCGCAAAAGAAGGGTATATAGCTGTAGAGAAGGATGAGTGTAACTATCAATATGTTATACCTGTCATTAAGAGAATGATTCCAAAACCATTCAAGATGCTAGTAAATAAAATACTAAAATATACAATACGATGAAGATTAAGATTATAACAATACACAACATCCCGAATTTTGGTTCGGTATTCCAGACTTATGCCTTATGCCAATTCTTGAAAGAGAGTGGATATAATGACGTGGAAGTGGTAGATTATAATCCATCCTATTTTAAGCCGCATTCTCTACGGACTATTGCTGCAATGTTATTGAATTTGAAATCTTATATCGTTAGAAAGCATAAGTTTGATTCATTTATTAAGCAACATATTCCATTAACTAATAAGACTTATAGAACCCTTGCGGAATTAAAAAACGCCAATTTTGATGCTGATATTTTTATTGCAGGTGGCGATCAACTATGGAATGTCTATCACGAGTGTGGAAAAGACGATGCCTATAAGATGACATTTTTCAAAGGAAAGAAGATGTCATACAGCACAAGTATGGGACAATTTGACTTCTCTGAAAAGGACCTAAATGATTTGGCAAACAAGATAAGAGATTTCTCTTCCGTTTCAGTAAGAGAGACATCGTCAGTTGACTTATTAAATAAGGTAGGAATAAAGGCTACAGCATGTGTAGACCCTGTTTATCTATTGTCTGTCTATCATTACAAGAATCTTCTACCTCCTATAGAGTACAAGAAGTACTTATTAGTCTATTTGGTTAATCCTTCTGAACTTTTAGAAAGGTGTATCAAGTACCTTTCTAAAAAACACAACTTAGAAGTCATTCTATGTTCTGGTTTTTCTAAGAAATGCACTTGTGATAAATTTATTAAAAGTGCAGGACCAGATGAAATAATGAATCTTATCAAACACGCTGATATAGTACTTTCTTCTTCATTCCATGCCACATCGTTCTCTTTGCTATTCGAAATTCAATTCTTCACCATTCTTCCCGATGCTTACACCAATGAGAGAATTGTAGACTTATTGAAAGTAAGAGGTCTCTCAGAACGAATTATAACAGAATCTTCAGACATAGAAACAGAATTAAGCAAATCTATAGATTATGATTCAGTGTTTAGTTACAATGACAAAATTGACGCAGCAAAAAATTATTTGTTGAACAAGTTAAAGCAATGAACCTATTCAATAAATACAAGACACTTAGCGAAAACAACAAGATTGTCGCTTATAATGTGTTTGGAGCTTTCTTTGTAAAGGGATGTGCACTATTCGTGACATTCTACACTCTACCATCATATATCTCTTTTTTCAATAACAACGAGGTGTTGGGATTATGGTTTACATTCTTATCTCTTTTAAACTGGATTCTCAACTTTGACTTAGGCATAGGAAATGGTTTAAGAAACAAGTTATCAACGTCTATAGCACTCAAGAACAATGAGGATACGAAAAGATACATATCGTCAGCTTACTTCTCGATAGGAATTATAGTCGTTATTATATCTTGCCTTATACCTCTGCTAATCCGTAATATAGATCTCAATAAAGTATTTAATATTAAGAATTCTATACTATCATCCGAAGCGATGTACATATCGATAGTAATTGTAGTAATTAGTGTGATGCTACAATTTTGGTTTAAACTTATAAATTCCATTCTTTATGCATTACAGAAATCGTCAATAAATAATTTTTTAGTGCTTTGTACCAATGTGACAATCTTGTTGTATGTCAAGTTTTCTCAGTCTTATGACAATGATAAGAATGTAATAATTATGGCTATTGTTCATGGATTGGCTGTAATACTCCCTCTTTGGGTAGCTTCTGCATGGGTGTTCTGCCATGAATTAAAGTTTGCTTCCCCGAAGATAAAATATGTTACGAAAAAAGCTATTAAAGAGGTAATAAGTTTAGGTGGCGTTTTTTTTTTCATTCAAATAGCATATATGGTTATAATGAGCACTAATGAGTATCTCATTACTATGACATCAACCAATGCAGATAATATCGATTATCAAGCATATTATAAGCTTTTCTCTTTCGGCAGCACAATTTTCGCTCTTATGTTAACTCCAATATGGTCTGTGGTTACAAAGGCTAAGGCAGAGAATAATATCATTTGGATTAAGAACACTTACTATAGATTTTTAAAGCTAGGATTCTTATTCTGTATTGGGGAGATACTTTTAATATTTCTAACTAAACCACTTATGGAAATATGGTTGGGTAAGGATTGCATAGATTCTATATCACCCTTATTCAGCATCTATTTCGCTTTGTTCGCTAGCCTTATGATAATTGTAAGCATCTTGTCGAGCATCGCAAATGGCATGGGATATTTAAAAACCCAAGCAATATGCTTTGGCGTTGGTGCCGCTCTCAAAGTACCATTGGCTATATGGTTCGTTTCCATTATGGACTCTTGGATTGGTATATTGGTAGCTAATATCGTGTGTATGGGGATCTATTGCGTGGTGGAGCCCTTCATGATGTATAAGTATTTCAAAGATGGTTTTATGCAAAATAAAAGATAATTAAAATTAGTATATTATGTCAATTTTCAAAGACAAAATTCTGTTAATAACAGGCGGCACGGGTTCGTTCGGTAATGCGGTGTTACGCCGCTTTTTGGATTCCGACATCAAGGAAATCCGTATCTTCTCACGTGACGAGAAAAAGCAAGACGATATGCGTCATGCCCTTCAAAGTCCGAAAGTAAAGTTCTACATCGGTAACGTGCGGAACAAACAGTCGGTGGATGTCGCCATGACGGGCGTAGACTATGTGTTCAGTGCTGCGGCATTGAAACAAGTTCCTTCGTGTGAGTTTTTTCCCGTGGAAGCGGTACAAACCA
>JAVVVP010000083.1:0-7107 GCA_036652575.1 Bacteroidaceae bacterium | reverse complement strand
CTGTTCGTTCGGATTTATTCTTTAGTGTATCGTCATTGCGAGGCTTGCCCGAAGCTATCCAGCGGTGTGTCCATCCTTTTCTTGTTTCTCGTCCTTGATCAATACGGCTCTTCCTTGTGTCATCGTGTTGTGTTCTGGATTGCTTCGCCTTCGGCTCGCAATGACGGGCAGGAGAGGGAGTGCCTCTCGTTAGGATTCATACGGTTTTTAGGGCTCGTTTGCAGACACACTTTTTGAAACAGTATCGATGATGCGAAAGAGATATAGTTGAATATATGTCTCGAACTCAGGTACTTTTTTGTAACTTTGCCGCTGTATGCAAGAGGAAATACTAAGATTGGAAGGCGTTGGACTGTCGCTAGGCGGACAGAAACTATTTAAAGAGGTGTCTGTTTCGGTCCGTCAAGGCGAGATGCTAGGCTTGACAGGCGGATCGGGCTGCGGTAAAACATCGCTTTTGAAACTTGTACTGGGCTTTCTTGTAAAAGATGAGGGAGAGGTGATAATAGAGGGCACAACGTTTACAAAAGAAACGGTTTATGCGCTACGTGAGCGCATGAGTTATGTACCTCAAGAGTTGTCGTTCCCGTGTGATACGGTGGGCGAAATGGTGAAAATGCCTTTCGAACTGAAAGCAAATCGAAGCGTTTTGTTCTCGGAAGAGAGACTCTTTTCCGATTGGCAAAAGTTAGGGCTAGATAAAAAACTTTACACGAAAGCCTTGTCTAAAATCTCGGGTGGCCAGAAGCAGCGTATTGTGTTAGCTTCGGCCGCATTACTAGGTAAACCCTTGCTCCTCTTGGATGAGCCTACTTCGGCCATTGATGTGGAAAGTGTGGAGCTCGTGAAAAAATATTTGCGGGGTGTTTGTGCCGAAAAGAGAGCGGTCGTGGTGGTGACACATGATAAGCGATTGCTTGACGCTTGCGACAAAAGGATGAACTTTATAGAATTGAAAAAATAATGGGCACGATCGATATTTCATACGCGAATTTGTTGATAGGTCTGCTATTACTCGCTCTTCCTATCTATTATTTGCATAAATACAAAACAGGGATGGTGAAGGCCACGCTTGTGGCAACGATACGAATGTGTGTGCAGTTGTTGCTCATCGGCTTGTATCTAAAATATCTTTTTGAATGGAACAATGCATGGATTAACACCTTGTGGGTTGTACTGATGGTGCTCATTGCTTCGCAAACTGCGGTGCAGCGCACTCGGCTTCGTAAACGAGTGCTACTCGTACCTGTTGCGGTGGGTTTTTTGACCACGGCCGTGCTGATTGGCTTTTACTTTCTTGGGCTTGTGCTGCACTTAAACAATGTATTTTCGGCTCAATACTTCATCCCTATTTTTGGTATACTGATGGGAAATATGCTATCGGTTAATGTGGTCGCTCTTAATACGTATTATGATGGGCTTAATCGTGAGCAACAACTCTATTATTATCTATTAGGAAACGGAGCAACGCGTGCCGAAGCTACGGCTCCGTTTATGCGCTCTGCTATAAGAAAAGCCTTCTCACCTTGTATTGCCAATATGGCGGTGATGGGGTTGGTGGCGTTGCCTGGTACGATGATTGGACAAATTCTAGGAGGTAGTCAACCTCATATTGCTATAAAATATCAGATGATGATCATTGTGATTACTTTTGCAGCATCGATGTTGTCGCTGATTATCGCGGTAACGCTTTCGGCTCGTAGCTCGTTTGATGACTGTGGACGGTTGCGCTCGGTGATGCAGCAGGCAAAAGAATAACGTACGAATTTAAAGCACATTGTTTGCTCATTCCGATTCTTTTCCTTACTTTTGCACAAAAGTTTTAAGCGTGAAAATTAAGGAAGTCATTGAGGCCCTTGAACGATTTGCGCCTTTGCCCTTGCAAGAGAGCTATGATAATGCTGGTTTGCAGGTTGGACTTACAGAGGTGGAAGTATCAGGGGCATTGTTGTGTCTTGACGTTACTGAAGCCGTGCTCGACGAGGCGATAGAACGAGGTTGTAACCTCGTGCTGTCACATCATCCTTTGCTGTTTCGTAGCTTGAAGAGCGTGACAGATAGAACCCTCGTGGAGCGATGCTTACGCAAAGCGATAATGGGTGGACTTGCGATTTATTCTGCTCATACAAACCTCGATAATGCTCGCGGAGGAGTGAACTTTAAAATCGCTGAGAAGCTCAAACTACATTCTGTTGAGTTTTTGCAGAAGCAAACAGAGGAGAGTGGTAGCGGAGTGATTGGTTGTTTAGAAAAAGCTGTAAGCTCAGCATTTTTCTTGGAAAATGTAAAATCGCTATTTGGTGTGGAGTGTTTGATGCACAACGAAAGGCTTCGTAGAGAAGTGAAAAAAGTAGCCATCTGTGGTGGCGCAGGAGATTTTTTGCTGGACGATGCAATAGAACAAGGTGCAGATGCTTTTATAACAGGCGAGATGCATTATCACTTGTACTTCGGGCAAGAACAGCGGATACAAATTGCGGTGCTTGGACATTACCAAAGCGAGCAATATACGAAAGAATTAATTTGTTCAATCATACAGGAGGCGTGCCCAAGTCTACAAGTTGTAGAGACAAGACAAAACACGAATCCTATAAATTATTTGTAGATTATGGCAACAGAGAAAAAAGGAGCTGCGGAGATGTCCGTAGAACAAAAACTGAAAGCATTGTATCAATTGCAGACTTTGCTTTCGGAAATAGACAAAATCAAAATTCTTCGTGGCGAGCTTCCTCTTGAAGTTCAAGACTTAGCAGATGAAATCGAAGGTCTTGGTCTTCGCGTTACAAAGCTTCAGGACGAGATAGCCTTGCTAAGTGCAACGGTTGCAGCTCGAAAGAATGACATCGAAAGAGCAAAGACTTCTGTAGAAAAATACAAAGAACAGCTCAACGGTGTACGCAATAACCGTGAGTATGATACGTTGAGCAAAGAAATAGAGTTTCAAACACTTGAAATGGAACTTTGCGAGAAGAAAATACGCGAGGGAAATATGGCATTGGATGCTAAAAAAGAAGAGATGCGCTCTACGACCGAAGCTTTGTCAGAACGTCGTTTGGATTTGGAAGTGAAAAATTCAGAATTAGACGATATTGTAGCAGAAACAAAAAGCGATGAAGAAAAACTACGTGAAAAAGCAAAGAAGCTAGAAACTACGATCGAGGTTCGTTTGCTAACCGCTTTTAAACGCATACGTAAAAATAGTCGTAATGGTCTTGGATTGGTGTATGTACAACGCGATGCTTGTGGAGGTTGTTTCAATAAAATTCCACCACAGCGTCAACTTGATATCCGGATGCGTAAAAAAGTAATTGTGTGTGAATACTGTGGTCGTATTCTTGTAGACCCAGAATTAGCAGGCGTTCAAATTGTAAAACCCGTAGAGGAAGAAAAGAAGCCACGTCGTCGTTCGACGAAAAAGGCGGAATAAACACACACAATTGTAAAGAATAGATGAAAGCCCCTAAAGATGAAATAGCATCTCTTTAGGGGCTTTTTGCGTTTTCTTCGTGCGCTGAGATTTCGCTGTAGTGGGGAATATCCCGAAGAAATTCGTACGAGTCATTCTCGTAATCCATTTTGCAGCAGTAATGGTCGAGCCCATTGCTCACAATTAGGTAGTTAACGCGTAAAACGATATTGTAACGATAGATTTGTTCAAAGACTTTCTGGGTGATTTTAACGTTTGAGGCTTTGTATTCAATAATCATTTTAGGGGAAAGGTCGCGATTGTAGAGAACGCTGTCGCAACGTCGACTCATCCCGTTGAGAGAGAGTGTCACTTCGTTGGCAAGACGTTCGGCAGGATAACCTTTGTGCTCTACCAGAAAATGTGTAAAGTGCTGCCGTACCCATTCTTCAGGAGTGAGTAGAATGTATCGACGGCGTAGGAAATCGAAGATTCTGCGTTTTCCGTCTTGCTCGTTCATTTTTATGTCGAAAGAGGGCAGGTTTATCTGAAACATTTATTACTTTTGCATAAGATACGCCTTTTGTATCTTTACAAGCAAAAGTAAGGAAAAAATGAAGACAAAGCAAGAAATCGTAGGGAATTGGTTAGTGAGATACACAAAACATAGCCTCGAAAGCTTTGGGCATTATGTGTTGCTTACGAACTTCAATAATTACATCGATCTATTCTGTGAACAGTGTGGAGTAGCCCCTGTTGGATATGATGCCAATATGCGCTGCGCTACAGCTGGAGATATAACGATTATAAACTTTGGAATGGGAAGCCCGAATGCCGCTCTGATTATGGATTTATTGGGATCGATAGTTCCAAAAGCTTGTTTGTTTCTTGGCAAATGCGGAGGCATCTCTTCGAAGACACAGTTAGGGGATTATGTGTTACCCTTAGCGGGTATACGCGGTGAGGGTACAAGTAATGATTACTTTCCACCAGAAATCCCTGCTTTGCCAGCGTTTATGTTGCAGCGTGCCGTGTCTACGGCTTTGCGAGACCATAGCTATGACTATTGGACAGGAACCGTATACACCACGAATAGACGTGTTTGGGAGCACGATGAGGCCTTCAAAGACTATCTTCGCGTAACGCGTGCAATGGCGGTGGATATGGAAACCGCAACACTCTTTTCTTGTGGATTCTATAATCATATCCCGATGGGGGCTTTATTGCTCGTTTCAGACAGCCCGATGATTCCAGAAGGTGTTAAAACACAGAAAAGTGATGAAAACGTGACTAAAAATTTTGCTTCACGTCATGTCGCAATGGGTATTGCATCCCTACGACTTATTCTAGAGGAACGCAAAACAGTAAAACATTTGAAATTCGATTGGTAAATGGCAAAAACGACTACAGGTGTTACGTATGAAAGCGTGATACGCGATATTAAAGCACAAAACTTTAAACCTATCTATTATTTAATGGGGGTAGAGAGTTTTTACATAGATAAAATATCTGATTTTATAGTAGAAAAGGCGTTGGCGGAAGAGGAGCGCGACTTCTCGCTCATTAATATGTATGGCGCAGATGTTGACATCTCGACGATTATAAACACGGCAAAGAGTTTCCCGATGGGAGGCAGTAGACAGGTGGTAATGGTGAGGGAAGTACAAAACGTAGAAGGAATAGAAAGCCTCGCTTTTTATCTGCAACATCCGCAGCCGAGCACAATTCTCGTTCTATGTCATAAAAATGGGTTGCTTGATAGGCGTACAAAATTAGCGGCAATGATAGAGCGGGTTGGGGTGCTCTTTGAATCGAAAAAACAAAGTGAACATCAACTTCTTTCTTTTGTCTCTAGTTATTTAAAGCAACATCAAATATCCATAGATGTAAAGGCTTCCGCAATGATGGTGGACTTTATTGGCCCCAACCTGAGTCGTATGATTGGAGAGCTCGATAAATTAATTATTACGCTGTCTTCAAAAACACAAAAAAACATAACGCCAGAACTTGTAGAAACGAATATAGGGATCAGCAAGGAGTTTAATAATTTTGAGTTGCAAAATGCACTGGTAGAAAAAGATGTCTTTAAGGCAAATCAGATAATCCTTTTTTTTGAAAAGAATCCAAAGGCAAATCCAATTCAAATGACTCTGGCTTTACTCTTTAAATTTTACTCAAATTTGATGATCGCCTATTATGCTCCCGATAAGAGCCCAAACGGAATTGCGGCATGGCTTGGTTTATCGCCTTGGCAAGTAGAGAAAAATATTCTTCCTGCGATGAGAAAGTTCAGTGGTGTAAAAGTAATGCAGATTATTGATCAGATACGTCGTACAGATGCAAAATCGAAGGGGGTAGAGAATACAAATATCTCAAATGGAGAGCTTCTTCGTGATTTGATTTACTTTATTATGCATTAAAAGCAGCTCTTTTTTTCTATTTTGCATCTTGACTTCAAATTGTAGAAGGAGGGCTTCCTCCTTTGTTATAAACAAGTTAGATACGTTTTTGCGCCATTCTCAATCGCTGAGAATGGCGCAAAATTCTTTTGTAGGGCTACGGTCAGTGAAAATGAAAGCACGCAAAAAGATGTAATTTTCAGCATCGCGTTATTTACACATTACCATCATTAACGGTTACAGTTTGAGATACACAAAACGATAATATTGTTTTGTGCCCCATATTGATTTGTATATGTAAATACGGCGTAAGAAATGTGTTTGTTTTTTGGTTTTGTAATGTGTGGCTTTGTAAATCAAGACAGCTGGTTTATATCTGTTGAGTTTAATTTATGTAGACAACTTTAGATGTTGTAAGGTGTGCGAAGTCAGGTTATTATGATGTATTGTTGTAGGTATTATGTATGGATTCGATAGAGGACTTGTTGTAAAGCTCCACTACAACTCTACAAGGTGTGATTTCTGTTTATAATAGTGTGAAAGTCAGTTGTTGCGGTATTTTATTCGTGATTTACTTTAAGTCTTTTCTCGCGATATTATTCACAGTTTACGAATGTGTAAGCATTCTTTTGTTTTGATTTGTTGATAGCATGAATTTTGATTTACAGATGAATAGAATATGGTTTTGCATTTTGTTATTACATTTGTTGTGTATCTCGAAAAAACGTTTTACCTTTGTAAAGTCTAAGAAAGAGGGCTAAAAGCTTGATTTTAGTAGATGCTTATCAGATAACGGAACAAAACAAGAAGAAAAATGAAAGATCGTATTCGCCAAATAATGGAATCGCAGCAAATGTCGCAACAAGAATTTGCTCAAAAATTAGAACTATCCCCTGCTTCACTTTCTAGTATTTTTACAGGTAGAACAAATCCTACCAATAAGCATGCTCAAGCAATACATAAAGCGTTCCCCAAAGTCAATATAAATTGGTTGATGTTTGGTGAAGGAGAAATGTATAGCGAAGCAGCTATCCTATTGGATGTAGATTCAGAGATGGAATTAGAGAATTCTCCTTTATCAGAATGTGGTCATGCAAATGATAAGGATCGTGCCACTGCTACTGCCTTTCAGCCTTTGTTGTTCGATAGCCAGAAAGTGGGTAATCAGGATTCTTCTTTGAGGAGACGGGAGAAAGAACGTGAGAACGATATTCTGAAAGCAAAAGAGATAGAGATTGCTCGTCGTGCAATAAAAGAGATACGTGTGTTCTACGACGATGGTACTTATGAGTCTTTTTCACC
>JAVVVP010000082.1:0-7689 GCA_036652575.1 Bacteroidaceae bacterium | reverse complement strand
GCACAGTGATGCATAAACCGCCTTATGCATAGTCTTTAGTTATGCGCAGTGTTTGCTTTCTGTAATTGATAATCAATTATATATCTGTAAAACACTGCGCATAATATTTCCAATATTTTATCGTAATGTTATTCTATTTTTCAATCTTGGGCAATCATTCACCAAATTGGAAAATAGTTATGGAAAGAGTACCATTAAAAGAATTGATAAGCCTTTTGGAAAAAGAGCTTGTCCGTATGCATTACAAGGAAACAACCTTGAACTACTACCGTGTTAACTGGACACGACTTATCCACTACTTTGAGAGTCGCAATGAAGAGTTCTACTCCGAAGCTGTCGCAATGGAGTATGTAGATGAGAAATGTGATTTTTTCGCGAAGGAGAAATCAGGTTTACTTACACAAAGTAATATTTATCTGTTCAGGATAATCCGTATGATTGGAGACTTCCAATCGCATGGAACGGTATCAAGGCGTTATATGAGAAGTCTTTCCCGTATAAATGCACCGGAGCATAGAAAGTTGCTGGAAGTTTTTAATTCACATTGCAAATCGTGTAATTATTCTATTTCAACGTGTAAAAGCTATTGTCGTATAACAGAGAATTTCCTTTCTTTCCTGGAATCACGATGCCGTCCCGTACAAGATCTCGTTCCGACATACCGAGAAGGAAAACTACTTTAATTTTCTCCTACTCGATTGGTATTATATACGATACCTATTACATTCTGTCTTCTATTTTTATGCCACGATAGAAGTCTAGTATTTTAGTTTTGAATACATAACTGTATTGTGCTTGTAGCCTATCGGATATCGCTTTTGTTTGCTTTGCTTTGGCGGCTGCGTATTCTGTGGCTGAAGCTTTTCCATTTTCATATTTCTTTGCTACAAATTCGAATGATAATTGAGCAGCTTGTTCCGAAAATTTGCTGGAGTTGTATTGTTCTTCGGCAATCATTGTATTGTAGTATGCTTGTTGTATTTCTTTATATAAGGATTTCTTTGTAGCGGTTAGTTCCAAGTTTTGCATCTCGTAGTTCAAACGTGCGCGTCGTATCGCATTGCGTGTCTCAAAACGATTGAAGATTGGAATGTTTAAGTTGAGCGCAATGTGTTCATTCAAATTATTGCTAAGTTGTCGATGAAATGCATCTCCTTGATACCCGGATGTTTTGTAGTAGTTAGTACCAATTCCTGCCCCAAAACTCAATGATGGGTAGTATCCACTTCTCGCAATTTTAATATTGCGTTCCATTCCTTTTAAGCGAATTTGGTTGGCTTTAATGGAGGGTCTTTCGGTAACTGCTATCGAAAATATTTCTTCGGGGGTGTCATGGTATACGGTAGGTGTTATTAGCATAGGCGAAGCCAATACGAGCGAGTCGGGTGATGCTAATTCTAAGAGTTGACTCAACGCAAGCAATGTGAGTTTGAAAGATCCCTTAGCTTGTGTTAACGTTGATTTTTCTTGTGCCACGAGCGCGCGCGCTTCGGCAAGATCGGGTTCCGCCGCTTTTCCGTTTGCAAGCATTTTTTGTATTCGTTCTGCTTGTAGGCGGCTCAAAATTAATTGCGATTGTGCTACACCGATCAATTCTTGTTGAAAAAGTACTTCCATATAAGATTGTGTAACTTGTAAAGCCAAATCTTCGCGTGCTTTCTTTAAGTCTTCAATCGAAGCTTCTAAGTCTAAGCGAGCAAGAGCTATTTGATTTGGTATTCGGAACCCTGTGAAAAGAGGGACATTTGTATTGAAGCCTAACGAGGTACTTTGTGTGCTGCGATTTACATACGTATTGTTGCCCGTCAGTCCACGTCCAAAACTGAACGATTGAGAGGCATTTGCTGAAAAATCTGGCAAACGACTGTTTCTACTAGACGATAATTCTATTTTGCTTTTCAGTTTTCCCACTTCACGTTGCTTTACCGTTATATTGTTTGCTAAAGCATAGTGAATACAATCTTCCAGCGTCATTGGTTTTTGCGCTTGACTCGGGACCGCTAGGCTGCCACAAAGAAGGGCAAGTAGGTAGGTTCTGCTTTTTCTCATTATTGTATTATTTGTTCGGTCCTTACTTTATCACCTTTTTTTAATCCACTCTTCACTTGTATGAAGATGCCATCGCTTATTCCTGTTTGTATTTGACGGCGTACAAAAGATTGTGGATTTTCTTTGATTTGTACATACACAAAAGTAGAATCGCCTTTAAACTCTACAGCGCTTTCCGATAACACGTTGACCTGCTTGGCATTTTCAAGTGTAATTTCAGCATTTGCACTATAACCAGACCGAACTTTTATGTTTTTGGGCACAAGAACCGAAGCACGTAAATGGAATTGACTTCCGTTTATTTTAGGTGCTATGTATTCTAGTGTCGCGTTTAGCTTTTTTCGTTGTACGGCTCCGATGCTTATCGTTACAGGCATTCCTTCGTGAAGCAACGCCACTTCGGTCTCGTCAATGGAACCGCGAAACACGAGGTCATTCATATTTGCAACAGCAGCAATGGTGGTTCCATCGTTGAATGTATTGCTCATAATAACGGAATTTCCTACTTTCACGGGCACGTCGAGTATCAGTCCATCAATTGTAGAGCGGATCAGTGTGGTACTGTAGTCTCCTGCCGATAGCGATACTCCTTCTTTCGTAATGTTGAGCGAATTGATAGCTGTGGATTTTTCTTCTTTGGCTTGCTTCAGTATGTTTTGTGATTTCTCGTATTCTTCTTTGCTCACCAACTTATCTTCAAAGAGTTGTTTGGTGCGCTCAAAGTCGATGAACGCTTGTTTCTCGCTAATCGTAGCAAGACGCACACGACTCTCGGCTGTGTTGAGCGAATTCATATCAGGAATAACCTTAATCTTTGCGATAACTTCGCCCTTCTTCACTTCGTCGCCTGCTTGTTTGTAGAGTACAGAGATGATACCCGATGTTTGTGGCTTTATCAACACTTCATCGCGAGGTTCTAAATTTCCAGTTACAACCGTGGTGCGTTTCAAATCAGACTTTTTCATTTCTGTCGTATGGTACACGATTTCTTTGGGCTTTGATTTTTGATAAAGGAACACAAATGTTCCAATAAATAAGAGTCCCGTGCAGACCCATAAGATTCTCTTTAAATGCTTTTTCATTGTCTATTTGGATTATGATTTATATTTCTGTTTTCTTATTCTTCTCGCATGGCATCCACAGGACGTATTGATAAGGCGCGTAGGGCAGGCGCTATTCCTGCCGCCACACCGAGCAATGTTAAGGTTGCAGCGGAGGCTAAGGCCCATGTGAACGGTATCTGAAAAGAGATGCCCGCAAAGGGCGAGTCTTGTATGCCGGATTCAACTCCTGCGAGCACAAGCACGGCAAACATAATGCCGAACAATCCTGCGGCAATGGTAAGCACCACGCTCTCCATGATGATTTGTCCCAGAATGCTGTTGGGTCTTGCTCCGATGGCACGCCGGATACCAATCTCCGATGTGCGCTCTTTGACCGTAACCATCATGATATTGCTTACACCCACAGCTCCCGAAAGCAGTGTTCCGATGCCAATCAGCCATACCAAAATGCTTATGCCGCTAAACAAACTGTCTATCATCTGAAACATTGCTTCAAAGTTCACGAACGTAATGGCTTCGGTATCGTTGGGATTTATCATGTTGACTTGTTTGATAACTTGCATCACTTTGGGTGCAACATCGCTTACGGTATTGCCCGGTTTCACGGTCAGCGCAAGCATGGATATTTCTGAACCGCAGCGATAGAGTTGTTGCATCGAAGTAAGGGGGATACGTATGTTGCTGCCGCCTTCCTCTCTGTTGTTCACGCCTACCACCTTAAAGTACACGCCGTTGATGCTGATCGATTGCCCGATGGGCGGCACGCTGTCCGCGAAGAGTTCATCCACCATCCGCTTGTCGAGCACACACACGTTGCGCGTCTCCTTCACATCGATTTCGTTGATGAATCGTCCTTTAATTTTGAACCCTTCAATGTGTATGTAGTTGGGCAAGAGCCCCAGAATGTTGTACGACTTCACGATGTTGTTTCGCTTCACCTCATTCCAGCGTGACACAACGGGCGATGCTATGTCTACTTCGCTCACCCTGTGCTTCACGCGCTCCACATCCTGCATCTTCATGGTCCACGACCGGCGTTTGTTGAATCCTTTGTAGGGCAAACCTGTCTTTTCGGGATACAACAGAACAGAATTTGTGGCAAATCCGTCGAAGTTTCTTGACAACATGCGTTGCAGTCCCTGACCTCCGCCCATCAGCAACACCCACATGAAGATACCCCAGAAAATGCCGAAGGCTGTCAGGAAGCTGCGGGTCTTGTTGCGTGTGATGACGGAGATGATCTCGTCAAATTTATCTCTATCCATTTGCTTTTTTGTTTCTTGTTTACAAAACGATTGGGAACTCTTCTTAGCTCTTTAGCGCTTCCACCACTCTGCATTTCACTGCTTTGCGCGCAGGGAAGAACCCAGCGAACAGTCCAGCAATGATCAGTGTGATAAGCGCGCCGATTGCCACGCTCATGTCTACCGTCGGATCCAGAAAGATGACGGCTTCAAACACACCCACGTCCACTTTCTTCGTGCCAGCTACGTGGTCCAGGTATTCTGTGGTAAACACTCCTAACACCAGCCCGATATAGCCGAAGAACGAGGTGATGACCACGCTTTCCAACATCACGCTTTTGAGAATCGACGACGAGCGCGCACCCAATGCTTTGCGTATACCGAACTCTCGGGTACGCTCTTTCACGGTGATGAGCATAATGTTGCTGATACCAACAACACCACCCAACAACGTGAGTAGTCCCACTACCCACATAGAAGTGCGTAAGGCATTCATCGCAATCGAGGTTTGCTCCGCACCTTCGCGCGTACTGTACACCCAAAGAGCGCCAGCATCGTTGGGCGCGTACTGATGGTTCTTACTCAAGGTTCGTATAATATCGGAGTTGAACTTCTGCGAAGCCTCTTTGCTGTCGATACCTTTGGTCTTTATCTCCAGATTGTCGAAGAAAGGGCCACGGCGATACACCAGTTGCATGGTCGAAAGCGGTATATAGGTATGTATAGATCGATCGTTGTATTCGTCTTGATAAACACCCACCACGCGATAGCAGGTGGAGTCGATGGTAACCACCTTGCCCACCACGTTCTTCTCTTCCGGGAATAGGCGTGAGGCACATTTGTTGCTCACCACGATTACTTTTGTACGGTCTCTCAGGTCTACGTCGTTGAGCACGCGTCCCGACTGTATTTTGATCTTCTTGATGTCGAAGCGTGCAGACGTTACACCGTTTAGTCGAATTTCCGTGTCGTTGTTTCCGTTCTTTATGGTTGTTGTTCGACTTATCGCCGCTCCCGAGGTTGTTACGTTTTTCTTCAAGTCGTTTGCCACGGTTGCGCGGTCACGATTGTCGAGACTAATAAATCTGCCTTCTTTCAAGCCTGCATAGGGAAGGGTAGTAAAGTTACCATACACATAGATCGCATCCATGTCCATGTCGCCCGACATCTTCTCGAAAGCATGAATCACCCCGTTGGTGGCTCCCAGCAACACGATGAGCAGAAAGATGCCCACACTCACGGCACTACCTGTCATGCACGTTCGCATCTTGTTGCGTCCGAGCGTTTCCGACATTTCGCGTATTAGGTCTATCATGGCATTTCGATGAGTCCGTCCTTAATATGTATCACTCTGTGGGTGCGTGCCGCCACGTTGGGATCGTGGGTTACCACGATAATCGTCATCCCTTGGCGGTTTAGTTCCGTCAGCAAGTCCATCACTTCCACCGAAGTCTTGCTGTCGAGCGCACCAGTCGGTTCGTCGGCAAGGATAATCTGCGGTTGGGTAATCATGGCGCGTGCAATTGCCACACGTTGTTTCTGTCCGCCCGACATTTCGCTCGGCAGGTGGGTAGCCCAGTCCTTCAGTCCCAATCGGTCTAGATGTTCCAGCGCAAGGGCATTGCGCTTCTTGCGGTGCACGCCTTGATAGAACAAAGGTAGGGCAACGTTCTCCATTGCGTTTTTAAAAGGAATGAGGTTAAACGATTGAAACACAAAACCGATCATCTTGTTACGATAATCTGCGGCACGATTCTCACTTAAGCCTTTGATGGTAGTGCCCGATAGTTCGTACAATCCTTCATCGTAACTGTCGAGGATCCCGAGAATGTTGAGTAAGGTACTCTTACCAGAGCCTGAAGCTCCCATAATCGATACAAACTCGCCGTGCTGGATGTCGAGCGATACGCCACAAAGTACGTGGAGTGGCGTTGCACCTGGATAGGTTTTGTGTATATTCTCAAGGTGTATAGCTTTTGTTTGTTGTATGTTGTCCATAACGTTATTGTGTAGATCCGTCATTTGTTTTCGAGGTCTCCGCCCATTTCTTTATAATTTCTTCCATGCTGATATTGAGTACTTTCATTTCGTTGAATAAAGTGGGCAATGTATTCTTCATAAATTCCTCGCGGCGAATGGCTGCTATTTGTTCGCGTGCACCAATGCTTACGTAGTAACCCATACCTCGCCGGTTGTAGATTAAACCTATGGACGACAAGTAGTCGTAAGCTTTCACGATTGTATTTACATTAACCTCTACTATCGCAGCATATTCCCGTACGGACGGAATCCGTTCGTCTTCCTGATAGTATTCCAGCATAATTTCATCGTGTATGCGTTCTGCTATCTGCTGGTAGATGGGTCTTGTATCTTTGAAGTTCATGATTTGTTGTGTTGTTGTCGTTTCTCCCTTGGGAGACGCGTAGTTTGGGTTATATAATCCATAGAAGCTTCCGCTCTTTCAGGCTTTTTCGCTTGCATAGGTAGTACGTTAGTACGTAGTTCATGAGCGTGAGTGCAAGAATGACGCTTGCCAATATCCATAGCTGCGTTGCTATGTTGTTATCTCTTACGGGGTCGTAGACACGGAACCCGTTAACGGAGTACACTTTTGTATCTATTGTCTCGAAAGCGAATTTTAAGAGTTTTATTCCGCTAACTGTGAGTAGAACAAACAAAATCGAGGTTTTTATCTTTGTTCGATTGTTCCATAGAATAGAGCCGAGGAAACAGAAAGATTGGAGTAACAGGAGTCCGGCTATTACACTTATGGCTTTTGCGGCGTTGATTGCGTCTATACTCCTGCTCTCAGCCATGCTTGAGAAGAAATCAACGAATTGCCTGTGTATAATTAAATGGTGAAGACTTTCCGTTCCTTCGGGTTGGTAGAGCAAGCGAGTGATGTCGGCAAGATTGAGCGCAAGATAGAGCAGCATCAATTGTGCCACAAAGCGCACCATGAAGCTTGCCACTATCTTTTCGCCGCAAGTGGCCGGCAAGGATAGCATCGTGATGTTTTCTCCTTTATTCTTCATGATGAAGGTTCCTATTGCAGCGAAGTAGAACATGGCAACGCACGAGATGGTGACCAAAGGCATCACGGCGTTATACAGGCTGCTGATGCTCATCATATCTTCGGCTCCCTTCCCTATGCGAATCGTCGTCTCGCTGTATTCGTAGATGTTATATATAAAGGTGAAGAGCAGTATGGCATACACTGCGAGCGAGGCGAGTGTGTAGGCGCGTCCGTTTTCCACTATGTCGCGTTTCATCAACCAATAGATGCGGAGCGCCGAAGCCTGCGCCTTTTCGGTAAATGATAAGGGGATTGT
>JAVVVP010000081.1:0-7695 GCA_036652575.1 Bacteroidaceae bacterium | reverse complement strand
CGTCATTGCGAGCCGAAGGTGAAGCAATCCAGAACATGATTTCCAGTATCACTCGAAATGTCGGATGAACCGATCTTTTTTCTCTGAAAAACAAGTTTTGTCAGACCGTAATCGTTTTTTTATTTCAGTATTTTGTAGTAATCCGCTTTACGTGGTTTTTGGGGTGCAGGTTCTCCTTTGGGGTATCCGAGTGCAAGGGCGCCAATGCCTGCAAGGTTATCGGGTAATCCCATTTGATGCATGAGCTGTTTCCCTTCATCGGAAGCAAACATTTCTCGTTCGCGGTGAATCCAACAACTCCCTAGTCCCACGGCATGGGCGGCGAGCATCATAGTGCCGAGTACCAAACTCCCGTCCTCTTGCCACGTGTGGCATACAGGGGGTGCAAACACGAGTACGATGGTTGGTGCGTCATAGTAAGGGTTGGCATTCGTGCCAAGCACGGCGGCGTTCATCTGGATTAGTTTTTGTTTGAGTGCTTCGTTTTGTACGGCAACGATAACGGGCGATTGCGCGCCATGTCCCGTCGGGGCATACGTGGCAACGTTTAGAACCGCTTCAAGTTCCTCGTCTGAAATTTGTGTGGGCAGAAAATGGCGAAAAGAACGTCGGGTCAGAATGGCTTGCCCTACGTCACCCAACGACCGCAGGTTCTCCTTTTGGACCGTTGTACACGAATCCTTGTCTACCGGGGGTGTTGCTTTTGATTTCACCCTGAGCTCTACCGCAGAACTTTTGCAATTACCACCCAAGGGTGGGTTCTCTTTTGCGACTTCCACTTTCACTTCGATCACCTTTTCGAAGGCGTTGAGTACAGCTTGTGCAATGCGAGCGGCAACGTGCTCTAACAGTTGGGAGGGGCGCTCCATTTCACGCTTCACAAGGACATAGGCTTCGGCATAGTTTACGGTGCCTTCGAGTTGATCAAGGAACAACGCATTTTGGATTTGTTCCACTTGCAACACCAGATTTACAACAAAGTTCCCGCCCACCTTGCGCTCCTGCTCCATCACACCGTGATAAGCTGAAAAACGCATTTTTTTTAGTTTGATTACTGAAGAAATTATATCCATACGACAAAAGTACATCAAAAAAAGGATTTTCTTGACAATATCTTTCTCTTTTTCGAATAAAATACATAACTTGCACCCATCATAAATTTTAAGCCTCTATTTATCGTATGAAAAAGAAGATTTTCCTATCGCTTTTAGCAACTTCTTCGCTATTACCAGTAATAGCGCAAGAAGATTCCTGCTCTTATAAAATCAATGTGAAAGAAGCCTTCGTTTTTGCTTCTTTTTCAAATCGTCAAACCGATGAACCCGTTATGATGTCGACCATTGGTAAGAATACCATTGCCTCGAAAGTAAGTAACCTGGAGTTCCCCGAACTGATGAAAAGTATGCCTTCGGTCTACGCTTCTCGAAAGGGTGGGGGCTATGGCGATTCGCGTTTCACGTTGCGCGGTTTTACAAACGAGAATGTAGGGGTCACGGTAAACGGTATCCCCGTGAATGGAATGGAGAATGGCTCGCTCTATTGGAGCAATTGGGCGGGCTTGTCTGATATCACATCGAACATACAAGTGCAGCGAGGTATCGGACTTTCGGGCAGAGCGGTGTCGAGTGTGGGTGGAACGGTGAATATCATCACGCAGAGGGCTGCGGAAGAGAAAGGCGGTTCCCTTTTTTATGGGATAGGAAATGATGGTTACGAAAAGATGGGGCTAACGCTCTCAACGGGGCGCATCAAAGGGTGGGCGTTTACGTTGAGTGGTAGTCGCACCAAAAGCGATGGCTACATTACGGGTACCAATTACGAAGCGTGGAGCTATTTCGGAGAACTGTCGAAACGCATCAACTCTCAGCATACGCTGGTGCTTACGGCTTTTGGCGCGCCACAATGGCACAATGGAAACGGACGGAAAAACAAGATTTCGGTATACCAGAACAGTCAAGATGGAATTCGCCATAATACAGACTACGGATACCTTCGCGGAAAATTAACGAGCTCGTATAATTTTGCATATAATGAATATCATAAACCTCAAATCTCCTTGTCGCACTATTGGACGATAGACGAGAAGAGTAGCCTTACCACTTCGGCGTACCTCTCGTTGGCTTCGGGTGGAGGACAGAAAGTGTATGGGCTCAATACGTATAAAAAAGCAGACGGGACGACCGATTTCGATGCTGCCATAACCGCCAACGCGGGTGGGGCGGCTAAAAATTACCTTACCATGAGTGTAAACGATCACGATTGGTACGGACTTATTTCGAATTACAATCGTTCGTTGGGCAAAAACTTGAAATTCACAGGTGGCATAGACCTTCGTTGTTATAAAGGATATCATTACGAGGAAATCAGCGATTTGCTAGGGGGAAGCTTCCTTCAACCTTATGCACCTCTTGGCTATCAAACGAAAGAAAGCGAATTGCACGTAGGCGATAAAATCAATTCCGATTACGTGAGCCATATTGCGCAACTCGGAGCTTTTGCAGAATTGGCTTATACCACGGAACATCTGAATGCCTTTGTGTCGTTGGCTGCGATGAACCATTCGTTTCAACGAGAAGATTTTAGTACCAATACGAAAGCGAACCATAAATATTATGTGCCCACCACCACAAAGGTGGGGGTGAATTATCAATTTGCAAACCTTCATCGTGTTTTTGTGAATGCAGGATACATTACCCGTGCTCCACAAATGGACAATATCTACGATGGCAATCGTTTGGTGTCCGATCCGATACTCGAAAAGGCTTGGACGATGGAGGGTGGATATGGCATTCAGATGGAACAATTCATGGCAACTATGAGTGCGTATTACACGCGTTGGGACGACAAGAGTACGACCACTTTTCTCGGGGCGAACAAAACGGAGAAAGCATGTATTCCAAACATCGATGCAATTCATCAAGGCATAGAGCTTGAAGTTAATTATCGTCCTACGCATACGTTGAAAGTGGGCGGCTTCGTTTCTGTGGGTAATTGGAAGTGGGCGAACAATGTCACGTATCAAAAGTATGATAATTACAATCATTTGTTGGGCGAAGGAAAGGCGAACCTCAAGGGAGTACATGTGGGCGATGCACCACAAACAAGTGTGAACCTAAATGCAGAATGGGAACTGATGAAAGATTTTCATATTGCAGCCGATTTCTTCTATTATGCTCGCCACTATGCAAACTTTTATCCTGATGCACGTACCGATGGTCAGGATTCATGGCAGTTGCCCGATTATGGATTGGTAGACCTTCGTGCGAACTATGCGTTCAAACTAGGAGGCGTAAAGGCGCTGCTTTATGGAAATGTAAACAATTTATTTGACAAAGAAAATATAGCAGAAGCTTTCGATGGTGCTGCACATACTCGTCAGGATGCTACCGTATGGTATGGATTTGGAAGAACGTGGTCGGTTGGATTACGCTTCCAATTCTAATCGAATAACAAATACGAACGATGTTCAAAACAATTCTTATGAAGAGGAACTTTTTATTCAAAAAAGCGAAACGCCTTGGGCTTTTAATCGGTATCCTCTTGTTGAGTTTGTCGGTATGGTCTCATAACGTGAACGAGTCAAAGGGCATCATCTTGATTATCTCTTCTTATAATCCAGATACGCAGCGTATGGCGAGCTTTATCAACAGTATCGAAGACGAGGTGAAGAAGAATAAAACCTCGTATCAAGTACTCATTGAGGATATGGGATTCCGTGGACTTAGCGAAGTGAACACTTGGGTGCCTTTGATGCAACGAACCATTGATAAGTATCGACAAAACAAGGTGAGTGCGATCATTTTGCTTGGACAAGAAGCTTGGGCCTCTTATCTCGGCATAACCCGTCCCATGCATGGCGTGCCTCTCTTTACTTGTTTCGCAAGTCAAAATGGTATTGATTTGAGTGGAGGCAACATCAAGAACATCGCTAGTTGGATGCCGAAAAGCATCAATATGGAGCAGAAGGCGAAGAACATCGGATCCTGTGGTGGTACGCTCAATGTTTACGACATCGAAAAGAACGTACAAATGATTACGTCGCTTTATCAAAGCATCTCGACCATTGCCTTTTTAAGTGATAATTCTTATGGTGGAGTTTCTTTGCAGGCGCATTTTCTGTCTGTGATGAAGACGAAATTTCCAAAGATGAAGACGATTTTGCTGGATGGTCGAAAAAACAGTAGTGAAAAGATCAAAGAGCGCATCAGCAAATTGCCTCATAACGCAGCTCTTCTGATTGGTACTTGGCGTATTGACAACAACGGGCGATATTTCTTACAAAGTACGCTCAACGAAATACAGTCGCCCAACAAGAAAATACCCACCTTCACGATAACGGGCGTCGGTTTTGGCTCAGCAGCCATCGGTGGCTATATGCCTGAATACAGAGTGAATGCCGAAATGATCGTGGATGAAATTCATCATTATGCTACTTCGAAAAAGGCGGTCACAACGTTTTCGTATACGGATAATACTTGTCGATTCGATGCAAAAAAGATGGAAGAGTACGGGCTTCAAGCCTATCAAATCCCTAAAAATGCGATAATTGTTGACGATGTAAACAAAAGACTAACAGAGTATCGCAATTATGTGATAACAGCGATATCAATCAGTGGTGTACTAGCTGTATTCTTGATTATTAGCATCGTTTTGATTTTCAACAATCGTCGGTTGAGCCGAAGACTAAAAGAAAACGAGAAAAATCTGATTGCGGCAAAGGAAAGAGCCGAATCATCGGAACGACTCAAAACGGCCTTCTTGGCAAATATGAGTCACGAAATACGAACGCCGCTCAATGCTATCGTGGGTTTTGCGAACTTGATACGAGATGCCGAAAATCCCGAAGAATTAGAAGACTTTATTCATGTCATCAATATCAATACGGAGCTGTTGCTAAAACTCGTTACCGATGTGCTCGATTTGTCGCGTCTGGAAGCTGGGTATATCGATTTCTCTTGTACGGAAGTGGAACTCAATCAAATAATGACAGATGTGGTGGGCTCTACGCAATTGCGCGTAAAGGAGAACGTACATGTGGTGTTCAAACCTCTGTATGAGCGTTGTGTGATCAATATAGACAAAAATAGATTGCTGCAAATTATCACCAATTTCTTAGGCAATGCGGTCAAGTTTACAACGCAAGGCTTTATTTGTCCAGGTTACGAGGTGACGGACGCAGGTATACGCTTTTTTGTAACCGATACGGGAAAAGGAATCCCTCTCTCAAAGAAAGGAAGGGTGTTTGAACGTTTTTCTAAATTCGATTCGTTTGTTCAAGGAACTGGGCTTGGATTGTCTATTTGTAAAACGTTGGTCGAAGCCATGCACGGCACGATTGGTGTGGATAGCGAGGAGGGGGTAGGGAGCACATTCTGGTGCGTGTTACCTTTTCAACCTCTTGAACTGAAAGAAAAAGGATAGCGCTAGATAACGTTTAAAAAAGAAGCTAAAAGAAGAGCCCCTTGTTTTCTGTATTCACTTCATACGGAGAACAAGGGGCGCGTACCTCTAAAGGGACATTTCAACGAAGACTCCTATGGAGCACTTGCCTTTTATTCGGCTTCGTCTATTGTGTAATTCACAAAATCAAGAAAGGGTTTCAAGGTGCGAAAGGCATCTTCTGTTTGGTCTAACCAGTCGGAGGTATAGAAGAGTTGATCGGGTACTTGATGGAGTACGGAGTAATCTTTTGGACGGATATAGGGAAGAAAAGCGAAGTCTTTTGCAAAACCTTTTGGCACCGTTTTAAGTCGTGATTCACCAATGGTAGGATAGAAGGCACGGAATTTGGGGTGCTCTACAATTCCGCGAAATTCATCCATATTCTCTACGATGCTTTCTCTTACGGCGCGCAATAGTTTGGGTTCAAGACAATAGGCACCTCCTGCTAACAAACAGTTTTCGGGTTCTAAATGCAGATAATATCCACCGTGTTGTGATTTTTTCCCTCGTGCGCTAAGATAAGCACCAAAATGACGTTTGTAAGGCGTTTTGTCTGTTGAAAATCGTGTGTCGCGATAAAAGCGGTACGTACAATCTTTTACGGAAAGGTGCGCTATGCTCGGGTCAAAGGTTGCAATACGAGCGATGAGTTGGGTCGTCATTTCCTCAAAGGCTTCACGCGCGGTTTCGTAACGATCGCGATGCGCTGCAAACCATTCCCGACTATTGTGTGACGCAATTTCTCTCAAAAAATCAAATATCAAGGTGGCGTTTGTTTCTTTTTTCATGGTCTTCTTCGTTTATATAGGACTTCTTTTAGATTTGATTCGTCCGATTTTCCTTGGACAAAGATACGATGATGTGAGAGCAGAGCCAAATCAAAAAGCTTTCTTTTTGAAATTTTTCTTTGCCGAGCGCAAGAATACCTCTATTCAGGGGAGGAAAAGGACTTGTATTCCCTCTTCTAGGGGATGGTGAGAGGACAAAAAGAGCTGTACTTTTGCACGTACAAATCAATAGAAAAAAAAGAATGAAAAAAAAACTCATGGCAACGATGGTTGGCGTAGCAAGTGCAACCTCTCTTATGGGACAAGCCCTTCACCTAGAGGGTGTCTATACGGGTGATGTTCTTTGCAATCTCTCAGGAGGTATCAAAACAGGTACAAGTTATTTAGGTACGGTCAAATTAGGTGCCGCGCTAAATACAGAGAAGGCAAAACTTTGGAAAGGGGGTACCTTACGATTTTCAGCGAGCAACACGCACGGAGGTATGCCGAGTGCGAAACTCGTTGGTGATTGTCAAACCGTAAGTAGTATAGAAGCGGGAAACCATACCTTCCTTTCCGAACTGTGGTATCGGCAAACGCTTGGAAAAACAACTCTAACGGGCGGATTACAAGATTTTAATGCGGCTTATGCGACGAGCGATTATGCCGATAATTATATAAACTCCTCCTTCGGCTTGTTTTCTACGATGTCGGCAAACTTTTGTGCACCCACCTATCCACTTACGGGTTTGGGGATTGATGTTCGTTACGAATTTAGTTCTTTGTTTGCAGCGCAAACCGCTCTTTTTGATGGGAATGTACTGGACTTTAGTGAAAACCCCTATAATTTGAAATGGAACCTTTCGCCCCATTTAGGTTATCTTAGTGTGACCGAACTTCATTATACTCCCACGCTAATGGGGGATCGAAAAGGACGTTATACACTAGGGGGATATTACCATACAGGAGGGAAAGGTTTTGGCGCTTATGTTACGCTTTCACAAACGTTATGGCAACAAAGCGAGAAAAGTGTAAATATTTTCCTTCAAGCCTCTTATACAGAACGCACGAAGAATGAGAATTATGCGTACGTAGGTGGTGGCGTGAATGCCACAGGCGTTTTTTGTTCTAAAGGTTGCGATTGGTTCGGCGCATCTGTCGCTTCTGCCTTCTTTACCGATCGAGAGACAGAGACGACGTTCGAACTCTCTTACAAGCGCACGTTGGGGCATCACTTCTTTGTACAACCTGATGTGCAGTACGTCGTTCATCCTGCTCGTTCTACGATCCCTTTGAAAAATGCGTTGATTGGAATCTTGAGATTTGGGATGGCATTCTAAGCATTTAATAAAAGAGGATTTCTAAAAACAGACTTGATTTGTTTCTAATCGTGTCATCAAGGACGGTTGTGCAAAAGGCAATTTATTTGTTTTCCGTCCTTGCGAGGGCTTGCCCGAAGCAATCCAGCGGTGTGTCCATCCTTTTT
>JAVVVP010000080.1:0-7801 GCA_036652575.1 Bacteroidaceae bacterium | reverse complement strand
CTTGTGACGTATTCATTTCAATGATTGTTAGAGGTCAAGAATAGAGACGTGATACAACTTAAGGCTCTTTAAAAACTCCTCGACTCAGAAAAAAATGTTGGGCTAACTAGAAATAGGAATTTATTAGCCTTTCATTTTAGTTTCGCGCAAAAGGTAAGAATTAAGAGAATATTAGAAAAAGAAAAATACAGAATTTAGTAGTGAGCTTCAGCTACTTCTGAAACTGGAGGTCCTTCTTTTAATATTCTCTTACTTTCTTACAGTCAATATAGATTATCTAAACTACTTTATCTCACGGATAAGCATACCTGGGTAAAAGTCTTTTCCACTAATCTTTTGAAATGTAGTTTTTCCTAAGGTCGCACCATCCGCTTGCTCCTCTATAGCCATATAGCGGTTGTCCCAAATGAGATTTTTTATAGGCTCTATAACTCCAACGCGTTTGTATACTTTTTGATCTTTGTCATTCGTGCTGATTTCGAGCACTTCAAATTTAGAATCTTTTGTAATGCCTTCTTTTTTACCTATTTGTGCACAAAGTGGAGAGCTTGAAGTTAAAGGTACTTTAACTTTGAAATCTTCAAAATTCTTTTGCAAATTAGCAACGTTTTCATCAAGAGCTCGTTGACACGATTTGCGAACCATTACAAGTGGCTCGTCAAGTTTGATACCCATAAAAGAGGTTGTACTACCACTGCTTTCTTGTTCACCTATATATTTAAGCTTGAAATTTGAACGCATTTGCTCAAAAGCCGATTTAAAGGATTTGTCCTCCTTGGGCGTAAAAGCTTTTGTGTAAAAGTCTAAAGCCAATTTTTCATCCCAAACAAGCTGATATAAATAAGTCTGTATTTTCACATTAAATCCCTTATAACTTTCTGCTAAAGAGCCCACATTGTTTCCCATATCAGCGAAATCGGAATTACCCGTATAAACGGCAGCAACAGTTCCTATAATTTTAAATATAGAACCAACCACTTTGCTCCCTTTCTCTTTGTCAATGTAGCGAATGTCATTTACTAACACGAATGTATTCCCTATTAAATCTTCTCCAGCATCTTCAAGAAGAGCTAGCCCACGAGTTGATTTACTTGCCATGGCTTTATCAAATTCAGAAGCATTGTAAAGACCACGCTCTTTTATCAAATTTAGAGAGCACTCTCCTGTAATAATATTACGTTGAAACCAGCGTGCAACCAATCGTCCTGCTACTTCATTTTTGGTAAGAAAATCTGTAATTAAATCGTTCTCTTTTATTTTTTGTTTTGTTACAGATATTATTTTTACGCTAAGATCGTGGTTGTTATATTTGTCAGGTACGGGCATTTGATGAAAGACTTCACAGATGTCTTTCGCAAATTTCTGTTCATCGTGTTGTATCATCAGACTATAGATAGAACTGCGGCGATATTCGTTAATAGGTTCTTTCGTATTATCTTTTGCACTTAAAATCATTGTATATCCACATAGAATGCAGATCGCGAATATAATCTTTTTCATAATAAAGAAGTGTTTGTCATTTATAGATCAATTTAATAATCCCATTTGTTTTCAGGTATTTTGTCAATAAGTTTATAGGTATTGCAAAGACCTGTATTATAGATGGAAAAGCGATAAATGTATATATTTGTTGCTATTTTTATATTCTTGCTATCCATATCTTTGAGTAAGGTGTTTGCTTGAATCCAAGAGTCCATTTTACAAGGTATGCGAAGAATTCCATTCTCATCGGAATATCCCCATTCGTTCTTTTTTGAGACAAAAGCACTACCATCTATACAGAGTATCAGACGATTAAATTTATTCACCTCATCCACCCGATTTGTTAGTAAATCGTAACGACTATAGAGGCTATCTTTTGTGACCCAACAACTATTTATTTTTCCAGTCAACGATTCCCCTAATAACTTTATATCATGCCATTTGATCGGTACTACAATGTTTCCATTTTTATCAATAATTCCAAATAGATTATTTTTATCATCTTTTTTATTGACGCGGGTGACTCCATTGTTGAAATAACCAATAGCATCGTAAATAAAAGGTGTAATTTCTTTCCCTTTAGCGGTAAGAATACCCCATTTCTTGTCTTTGCAAACACCTATCAGTCCTTCACTTACGGTGCTTTTTATATCATCGTAAATAAATGGTATCGTTATATTCCTTAAGGAGTCTAGAAGTCCTGCTTTTCCGTCTTTTATAGCAACACGATAATTTTCGCTAGCATCGTAAACTTTGGTATAGGTATCAGAACATTTTTGACCTGTTTTATCAACGAAATAGAAATTTTCTCCTTTTTCTGTAGTAGAAAGGCTCGACCCATTATTAAAGGGACTGTACATTCTATCGTTTTCTAAAGGAATAATTTTACTAGTAGATAGATTATAGAAAACCTTTTTTAGTTCTTTCCCAACAAATGCTTTCCCTATAACCATACCATCCGTTGGCGCATAAGATACGGTATACATTTTCTTTTGAGGAATAATCAAATTACCTTTAAGGTCATAAATACCAGTGAAAGAAGACGATTTAGGCTTCTTCATATTCTTATAAGCATCGTTTGTAAACCAAAGATAAGGATAAGGAGAATCTAATATTCCATCTGATAATTTAAAAGCATTTTGATTACCAGTGTCATATTTCCCAAATGCTTTTTCTAGTCCATCAATAGTCTCTATTATCCTTCTTTTTTCTGATGCATTATTGGTCGTTTCTATAGAATTTCTTAGAGTACTAATATTATCTCTAATGGAGTCTAGTTTAGGGTCTAAAAAAAAGCCTACAGATTTATATAATACGGGTACTATTTCTTTCCCTTCTTTATTTATATACCCAACTAAAGTTCCTTTTTTTGCAGAAGCTGCAGCAAGTCCTCGTTTGTTGAAATTACCAATTTGGCTATAGATGGGATTTATAATGATAGACCCTGTATGGGATAAAAGTCCCACTTTTGCTCCTTTCATTGTATAAGCCACATCATCAAAAAGTTTAGATATTTCATCAAATTGAGGTTTAAGAACTTCTTCTCCTTTTTTTGTGAGAAGTCCCCATTTAGCGCCCTTTAATTGAAAATAAGCAGATCCTCCAAAATGACGAGGATTTATGACAGCCCGATTTTTGAACTTAGCTACATTCTTTTCGTGTTTTCCACTTACAGCCACAAGGTAATAGTTTGTACCTTCATAAGGCTCTACAGCTGTATATATAAGTCCTTTTCCACAAAGAGAACCGTCTTTTTTCAAAAAGCCGTATTTTTCTCCTTTCTTTACGATCGCGACCCCATCTATAAAAGGATTTGCTTCATCGTAAACATATTTAATGACTGTACTTTTTTTATCATCGACGTATCCGAAACGCCCTTTTTCGTTGGCTACAGGAATTAAAGTCTGTGCCATAGCATATCCAAAACTAAGTATAGATATACCCATTAACAAAAGTTTTTTCATAAATTAGTTTTTTAGTTTTTTATTTTCTGAGAAATATATTGGATGTTTGAGTCTTTTGACCTTTTCCAAAAGCAACACCAATATCTCGTATTGCAGAAATTTTTTGTTTTTCTATAGATACAGCATCGTTGTAATGCTTCATCTCAAAATTCCAATCGTCCTTTACTTTTGTTTTTATCTCTTTATATAAACTCATTGCTTCTCCATAACAAGCTGCATCAGGATATATTTCAGAAAGAAATTGCGCCGCTTCATTAGCTCCTTTTTCATTTTGTAGAGGAATCCATGCACGACGTGCCTTTCCTAGGTTCTCAAGACACGTTTGATCCGTGTATTTTTGGAATATAACAAAAGAAGCATTCATCGCATTATTATAGCCTTTGCAGCATTCTGGTATAGAAGAAATGTGATATAAGGCTTCTTCGTATTTTTTCATGAAGGCCATAGCTTGAGCTTTTTTTATGATATTACGATAATGGTCATCATAATAAGCAATTATTTTTTCTTTTCCACGTTGTAAAAAAAGTATAGCTTCATTTTCTGTTTTTTTTATTTGTTTTATACCATCGATCAATGCTTTTGTCTCATTATTACCTACGGCATCAAGTTCTCTGGAATAAGTAGAAAATACTTTGTGATCTTGCAAATTAATAATATGAAGAGTCACATTCATATTATATATCACTTTTGTAGGAGGACCTGCTATGATATGTTTGTCTATAACATTGAAGCTAGGAAGAAGAGCAAACTGAGTGTTTTCTTCACTACCAACAATTCCATTTGACGAAATTATAGAACGTAATTGATTTGCCATAAGCTGTTGCGCTTGTGCAGGTATGTTCTCAGATTCTTCCTCAAAGACTATTTGCAAAGGAATATCACACGTTTGTCCAAACAAGAGTACAGAACAAAACAATCCTATAAAAAACACACTTATTTTTTTCATAATTATCTATTTTTCTCCAACAATTAGTAAACATCTTCCTAAACCGCGATTGACTACTTTGCATTTTAATCCGAATGGGGCATTGGCTAAATATTTGGTAAGTTGACGGGCAAAGGCTTCTGTATCCATCGACATACCGTTTTCTTTGTATAAAGGAATCCGTACTTGATCAAAAAGAATGAAATTTTCGGTTGCATCTGATTTATTAAAACGATGATTAACTGTGTTTTCTGCCATCCAATCATCTATTATTTCAGTTAGTTCTTTGCCTTCAAACTCCTTTTCAAAATCTAATCCTGAATTGTTCTCAGGAACTGATAATTCAAGAACCACTTCTCGACCATTTTCTTGCAAATCATCAAAATGAGCTTGTAATTGACTAATAAAATTATCCATGTTATTCTGAACGGCCTCTTCAAGAAGAACTGGTATATCTGCAGAAAAAGATGGCGAACCAGTTCCTTGAGCACCTGCTATTTGTTTACCTGAATAAGAGTCAATACCTTTCAAATTATACGTTACAGATTTTTTTGGACCTGTTTCGTTGATACCCCAATCTATCTCCATTCGAATATCTGCTTTTGCTGTACGGCGAAGCTTGTCAACGGGACTTTCAGCTTGTTTTGATCCCGATGTTTTCGTTTTTAAAACGCTATTCTCTGCAGCTGTATTTAGGATTGATTTTAAGGTAGAGGCCATATCTACAAGAGGAAAACCTTTTTCTTGCATTAGAATATTTATTTTTGAAATAACATTAGATAATTCTCGATCTGTCTGTAGGGCCTTTTTGTAATCAGATATAATAACTTCTTCACCTTGGTTGTCAAAGGTTGTGGTGTATCCTTTGTCGTTACACCAAATATCACTAGGCACCACCATTATTTTTGGTTTTTTTGCTTGCCCCATGATGACTAATGAGAAATAAAACAAGCTGATTATTGATATTATTATTGTTTTCATAGTGTTATTTGATTATACCATCTGATTTTAATCGGTTTTTTAATTCTGCACGTAAGACACGTACTGTGATGCCATATTTTGTACCGATATTATTATATTCAGCTTTACGTGATCTCTTTTTTTCATCAGCCATTGAGATGTATTTTTTATAGGCTCCACCATCCGTAAAGAAAATATTAAAATATTCCTCGTATTTTTCGTGTCCATTGACTTCTGTAATAATAGGGCGCATATTGCAATCTTTTTTTCCTGCGGTTATACCTTTAAATATAACATCACGCATCGCGTTTTTTTTAGCTTGTTCTATTGCATCCGACTTGTTTCGACCTTCACCCCATGCACGTAGCGTTTGAGAACCATCCAACTCTATCCCTAAACATTCTGTTTCATAAGAAATAAATGTTTGCGTAGTAGATAGATGGGATTTACATCCTATTAGGAAGATGCAACTTAATGTAGCTATAAGTAATTTGAATTTTGTGTTTTTTTTCATCGTATTTATATTGTAGAGTGATTAAAATTCATAACCTATTTTCAGTAGCAATAAGCTACGCCCTTTGTTCTTGTGTCGAAGTGTTTTCATTTCATTGTAACTATAACTTACCCCCACTAAAAAAGAGGAACGCTTTTCTCCTATTCGCAAACCTAAAGTGGGAGAGCAGAAAAATCCATCACGAATTTCTGCACCAATATCAAATGACCAATATGGAACGAGAGTCCGATTATCTTGTGATATAAAATTCCCTCTAAGATCAACGTAAAGTGGAAAAGTCCAAGGTATGGATGAATGACGAACATCCTTATTATTAATATAATATTTAGTGCCAAATCCAATACCAGCTCGAATAAATTCATTTATTCGATAGCCATTTATTACGGCAATACCACCAAATGACATATTTCGACGCTTAAATTGAACTGTAGCACCCCCAGAAACTTCTATGGAACACCAATATCCATTATCGACATCTAGATAATCACTATAGCCAGATTTATTTGGCATTTCTGGTAATGTAATGTTACGCTCTTGAGCTATGATAGTACCCAATGTTGTGACGTATAATACGGAGAATAAAATAAAAAATCTTTTCATTGTAAATGTAATTTATTAAAATCCAGAAGATAATCCTTTTATAATTCCTGCTTTCGTTAAGTCTGTATATAAAAGGTCTTTCGCTATATTTATGGTTGCAGTCACTTTGTATAATTTATCGATTCGTTCAGTTCGTATAGAACCATCTATCACTGTTGCATAAGTATTGTAAACTTTACCATCACCAAAAAAAGCCTTAAAATAATCTGCTTTTTCTTGTTCTACAGAAGCCCTTCTAGCTAATGGTTTTTGGGATGTACAGCCATTAGAACCTGAAAATCCTTTAAATAAAACTCCATGAACTGCGCACATTCTCAATTGATCATATTCTATATCACTAGACTTCTTAAAAAAAGTAGATACTGTTACAAGATAATAACCTTGTGATGCGGAGCCCCCGCATACAATGTCGTATTGTAATGTTTTTGCATTTTCTTTTGGCTTTGCAATAATAGAGGTTATTTGCAATAACATTATAATTACAAAGATAGTTCGACTCATAAAAGAGACTTCTTTCTTGAGGTTTTGAGAGAGATAAATAATAATGGTTTTCATAAGCAGCTTTATTTTTTAGTTTGTTCCTTTCCTGTTTTTATATATTCTCAACAATCTGTTTTTCTAAAGAAATAGTGTAAGAACGTATTATTTGATTTAATGCAACAAAAGTATGGGTTTATTTCGAAGAATAATAATAAAACAGTTGCCGTAAAAGCTTCTTTTTGTAGCTATTTTTACTCTTTTGGGCTTGGATCTATTTCCTTTTGATTAACTTGATCGTTATAAGGGATGAAGAAATTACATTTTAAGATATTAGAGATGCGTAATAGTAATTCGCAATCAAGGCTATTCTTTTTTAATAACTTATAGACATTACTGCGATCGCAGTATAATTTTTTTGCAAGCCAAGAGGGAGTACGTTCTTGATTTTTAAGTTCTTGCTCTATAATTTCCCCAATGTGTATCATGTGATGTGTATTAATTGTTCTTTATCCTCGCTTTCTATTGTTCTTTGTTTTGTGAATATATAATAGTCGTAGAAGATTTGTAAAATTGTTTTTGTTTCTTGATAACAAAGGTACAAATTTAACAAAGAACAAAATGTATAAAATGCGGCGTAAATAACTACAATGTGTTGCCAATAAGACACTCTTTTGAGGCCATTCTAGTCTTTCAGCTTTTGTTTAGTAGGAGTGGATAATGTTTTTGCAATATAATAGGTCTGAATGTACTTATTTGTTATAGCGTTGTCTAGGTCTGTATGTTTTCTATAACTATCGATTATTTTTTTTAAAGAAAGAAGAGGGAAAGTGGCTATTTTCTTTTGTCTTTTGCTTTTCCTATAATGTTTTCAGAAAA
>JAVVVP010000079.1:4168-7811 GCA_036652575.1 Bacteroidaceae bacterium | reverse complement strand
ATAGTATCAATATAACCATGCTCTTTCTTTATAAGTCGAATACGTGAATCGTCATATGAATCAATAATTTCAACACAATCATCGGCTGAACCATCGTCTATAATTAGTAGCTCAAAATCAGAAAAGGTTTGTTTTAATATGCTGTCGATACATTCACGTAGATATTTAGACGCATTGTATACAGGTAGGCAGACTGTGATTGTTTTACCTACAGTATTCTTTAGGTTACTTATTTGGTAGTTCATAGATTGTCTGATTTTATTAAAACGACAGTGACCGTTGACTTTTTTATTTGTCTGCTAGTACTTTTATTCTCCTGGTCTTTTTTTGGGGTATTTAGTAAATCTGTATATTGCGTGTATCATCACGTATGACGGTATTGCGTTTCTATACGTTTCAGTTCTTCCTTGTGCATTGATGGTACGTGATATGTTGCTCAGATTATTTAGAATGTCGAATCCGTCTACTATGAAGGTTAGGTTTCCTTTCATTATTCGTTTGGATATTCGAACGTTCCATACGAAGTCGTTCGAGTTCATTGATTCTTCATTATATCCTCTACGGCTGTACATCGTAACATCGGTACTGAACTGCATACTCCACGGCAACTCAATCTGTCCTGTAAAACCGTAGTTGAAATCGAATGCGTTTGTTGTTTCGAAGTTTTCGCGGCGACTTCTCACGTTGCTCCATGTTCCGCTGAATTTTGCTCCTACCTTAAGCTTTGCCAAGCGATAGTCGGAGCGCAGTGATTGCGTTAGGAACAGAGAATTAACCTTGCTTCTGCGAGCATATGCCTCGTTGTCAACGCTTGTTAGGTCCACATTGTTGTAGAACTGTCCATTGGTGTTTGTAGAGAACGTGATTCGCTTTAGCTTGTCTATCGGTAGGGTGTAGTTGATTCCTAATGTAATGTACCAGTTACCGTTTACGTTTTCTGGGCGTGAAGTGCGAATACCTGTAGATTTATCGTACGTTGAGCCCATAGCCACTTCGTTTATATAGAAATGTCCAGAGAATGTAGTACTAAAATATCGCTGTTTTTCAGAAAGTGCATTCTCGTATCCCAAATTGAATATGTGAACATGTGTGTTGCTCAGATTGGGATTTCCTATAGAAACATATAGCGGATTCGTGTCATCGCGAATGTCTAGTAGATAAGTCTTTGTAGGAGCGTAGGATTGCACATTATATTTGAACGTATATTTGTTCTTCGACTCGTGTGTGCTATATCTCACACTAATCGACGGATTGAAGAAGAACTCGTTGCGATGGAACGTAGTGTCTATTTTTGCTCGTTGGTAGCTTAGCTTGTTTTTGTCGAATTTGAAAGGAATCGTTATATATATATCTAGATTTTTCCCTTCTACATCAAACTTCTCCCATTGATATTTGATACCTCCTTCGTGTGTGAAGTCCATACGGTGTGAGTAGTAACTGTTTTGTTCATCAATCGTTTGTTGCAATGAATCTGTAATTGAAGGCAGCTCGCCCAATGAGTGCTCTGTGTCGTCTCCCCAGCCGTTTAGTCTGTCTAGTCTATAGATCGTTCTTTCTCCCGTGTAAGAGTTTTGATTGTAAGAGTAAAAGGGTATGAACGCCATATTTTTTTTGTTCCACATCCAATACTCTGCACTGGCATTGTAATTATATCCCGTATTAGGACGGTTCTTAAGGTATTGGTTGCGGTAGTCCACCGAGGCATCTTCGTTTGATGGATAGTCCAAACGATAATGCGAGAATCTGTCGTTTTTACTGTTTGCATAGTTTGCCCCATATCTTATGTCGAGCGTATTTGCTGTGTGCGGAATTTTCATGGCGATATATCCCGAGGCTCCTGTACTGAGATTATATCCCGTAGATTGCGATTGCTGTATGTTCCTATTGATAATGATTTTGCGCAGCATTGCTCCTGAGTTTGGCGAGAATATGCTGTCTAGCAAACCAGAACTTATATAGTTTGACGGATCTTCGGATAGGGTAGCCGATAACGATGTTCCTCTATTGTTGTATCTGCTATAGTTTAGGTATGGATCTATGCCAAAGGCTAATTCTTTTTTCTGATAGTACAGACTGTGGTTTGTGCCAAACGTTGTATTGCAACTCTTGCTTATGTCTAGCGACCGACCATATGTGTCTCCATTTGGCAAAAACGTAGTGCTTGTTGTTCTAGCATAGTTGTCGAGATCTTTGTGCTCTATCTGTGCACTACCTTCTACTTTCAGGTTTTTCCCATCAGCATAGCCCAAGTAGTCGGCTCCAAACATTTTTGTGGCAACAAGACCCGACGACATACTCGTAGGAGTCCACTCATTCGTTTCTCCTGGCTTGCGATAGTCGTTAAGGTTGTTTGCGTTTCCGAATACCGAGATGCGAGACATTGGCGAGTGTCTGAGTGCAAAGAATTTTCCGATATAGCGATCTTCCGTACCCATAGAGCCCTGAGCGTTGGCTATCCATCCGATAGAGTATTGCTTTTTCAGGTTTACGTCCATCACCAGTTGTTTGTCGCCTGCGTTTTTCCCCATAAATTCGCTGAGCTTTCCTGCTTTGTCGTATACTTTTATATTGTTTACCGTATAGGAAGGCAGATTTTCTAGCATAACGCTCCTGTCCTTTTTGAAGAAATCTTCTCCATTGAGCAGCAGACTTTCCACCTGCTTGCCGTTTACGAGTATTCTTCCGTCGTCTTTTAGCTCTACGCCTGGCAATTGTTTAATTAGCGCATCTAGCATCGAGCCTTCTGCCAGTTGAAACGCATCGGCATTGTAGACTAGCGTATCGTTCTTCGAATAAATCTTGACACGAGTAGCCTTTACTACTGCTTCATTCAGCTTTCTTACCTTTGGCTTGCGCTTCAAATAGAATATCCCTAAATCTTCGTATATTTCGCTTTTGTACTTACTGGTAGTAATGTTCTTGTAAAGCGTCTCATAGTCCTTGTGGCTGAAGCGCAAGATATAATTGGTCTTCAATTCTGCATTTTTGAGTACCCATGCAGGTCTATAATATCCTGCTCCTCGCTCCTTTACAATGGTAAAAGAATCTACCATCACGCTGTCGGTAGAAAGTAATTCTGCTTTTACTCCGATTATCATTTCCTTTGTCAGCGAGTTCTGTATAGCTCCATATAATTTCTTCGTGTTCTTGCTTTGTGAAAATGCAGACAACAGTGTGCAAAATAAGAGTAATGAAGTAAAGAATATTCTCATAATTAAGTTGTTTGTGTTTTGATTATTATATATACAGCAATCTCTCGCTGTCGTCGTTACCAAGTTGATAATTTGTCGAAATATTTTATTGCTTTTGAAGTGACAGGAAAATGTTGATGCCCATTTCCCTGTTACTTTAATTAAAATCCTAAGATTGAAAAAGAACCTCCAATTAAAGAAACTCCGCTAGAAGTAGGTGTAGAGGTTGATGTTGCTGCTTGTGTTGTTGACGGTGGCGTGGTTTTGTTTGAACAAAAAGCATTTTTACATTCTTTGTTACTACAATCCCCGTTTTTACAGAATAGATTTATACATTTGTCGTTATTTGTAGTTTCCATCATCATTTCTATATTGAGTCCGCTAAAACCGCCTCTTAATTTACCTTCTGCCGTAGCTTCTATGGCAGGAATGTCTTGAATTATATCAAGATT
>JAVVVP010000079.1:0-4068 GCA_036652575.1 Bacteroidaceae bacterium | reverse complement strand
TCAAGATTTAATTTTGAATGTTTCATATCTATATTTTTTTGTTTCCTTATTTTCTTTTTCCTGTTATGGGATATAAAGCGTGTTTGCTTTTAGATTTTATTGTTTTTATATTAAAGACTCGCGCAAGATGCATCACTAATGCGCTTTTTCTTTGTTTTGTAAATTAATAATCGTTTGATTCAATGTTGTGCTGTGCAAAGTTATGTTCTATTGGCTTATGCGCTTGTCTTGGGAATACAATCTTTGTTTTTACATCCTTTGTTTGTGCACCATTTATTGCTGCACGCGTTATTCTTGCATCCTTTGTTTTTACAAGGCTGGTTCTTACACTTTTCGTTTGTATAGCTATTTTCGTCTGCTGATACATTGAGGTTGCTAAATCCTCCTCTTAACTTTCCTTCTGTTGTGATTTCCAAAGCAGGAATGTCTTGAATTAAATCAAGCGTTATTTTACGATGTTTCATGTCTTTGATTGTTTATTGTTGTGTAAATGATTTTAGAAGATACTTCATTCTGCCTGCGAGTATAGCTTCTTTCTTTTCATCATCGTAGCCTCTTATGCAGCCGTTTTCTGCATTGATTTCCAATTTGTCTTGCGAACAACCGCCATGGCATACAGGGAATATATCGCATTGGCGGCATACTTCGCCACCATACTTTATTTCCATTCTTCGTTTATACTTTTCGTTCCATACTAGTTCTCCGTATTCATTGAGTATTCCTTCTCTGCCAGAGGAGGTAAAGTTGCGTGCAGTGCATTTGTATAAGTCTCCGTTGTAGTTGATGACGATGTCGTTTTCTTTATCGGCATAGCAACGTGTTTTGCCAAAATCCGAGGCGTGAGAAATATTGAGCTTTTCTTTTTCCATCCAAGAGCGGGTTTCATCGATTACTCTTTCTGTTTCGTCCGACTCAGCGTCTTGCCAAACTTTTTTGAAATCAATAGATAGTAGACTTTTCTGTTCTGGCGTGATGCTGCTGAAGTCTTTTATGATATCTACAAATGATGCTGCTGTTCTATTAGTATAGTTGAGCCTGAGGTTTATTCGAAATTCAGAAGATAGAGCTCCTTTGATATTCGATACTATTGTGCTATACGTTGTTTCTCCCTTCTCCGTTTTGCGTGTTAGGTTGTGCATTTTCTCTCCTCCGTCCAATGTTATTTGTAAAAACAAAGGATTCTGTTTGCTGCTATATTCGCGGAGTTGTTCTATCACATTGTTTGTTAGCAGTACACCGTTGGTCGTGAAGGATACGCTCAATTCTACATTGCATTCTTTGCATTGCTTTTTAGAATATTCTAATAATGGAAGAACGCTTTCCTCGAAACCTAGCAAGGGTTCGCCTCCGAAGAAATCAAGATGCAACTCTTCTAATTCTGGATTTTCTGTTTTCTTCCGTATAAGTTCTTTTACAGCCTCTACGAGGCGGAGTGTCATCTTTGTGCCTTTCATGTGCTTTTCATAGCAATACCAGCAACGCAAATTGCAATCCATTGTAGGGTTGATTGTAATCTTAAAACTTTTGTTGTCCGAATCTTCTTTTTTCCATTCCTCTATTACTTGTTCGCATTCATTTACGTCTGTGTCTACTATCATCCGTTTATCTAGCATGGATTGGTAGAGCTCATTGTGAAGATTTGCAAGTTCTTCTGGCTTTTCTTCGCAGGATTGTAACAGCTCTTCGATTTCAGGGAGCAGTATAATTGTTCCGTCCGAAGCGCAGTTATAGAGAATAATGTTTTCTCCTGCATAAAAAATTCTGTTATAACAACTGTACTTTTTCATTGTATTATTGTTTTGTTTAATACTATAAAAGGTAGAGTGTAGCCAGTACAACCATTAGACAGTCCTGACTTCCAAAAAATAGATTCTTTTGAAATATATTTTGGAAATTCCAACCACTCTGTTATTTTGGGATCATTGTAATCGAAAGTGTTACAATTCTTTTTCCTGAGAGAAATGTATTGAAAAGCATGGAAACAAGCATTTACATCCATCGCGTCTTCTATAGTACGATATGCCATAGTTTCCATTTCCTCTAAAAAATCTTTGGTAAAGTTGCAATCTAGTCCAAACTTTTTAGCGGTAATTAATCGAGTAGATAAATAGCACAAAATACCTCCCGCTCCCAAATCTATTGTATAATTGGTTATTCTTTCGCTTTTTAAGCTTTGTATTTCATTATCGACGGCTTGTAGAATGTCAATATTGGTATGACGCAGAAACTTGTTTGTGAAAAGATACATGCAAAGCCAGCCAATACCACATAATCCATACTTGAAATTCCAAGGTAACTTCTTTCTTTTTACAGCCTCTTCTATTTCTTCTAGTAGCGTATAAACTATCTTATTTACTCTCTCTCGTGCATATAATGAATAGTGGAAAAGCCAAATGATAATGCCAGCTTTTCCTTCTGAAATACCGAAATCTGTTGGAAGGTTAGTTGGAAGCCATTCTTTTGTTTCTGAAATGAAATCTTTTGCTTCTTGAGTAAATTTGATTCTGCCATTCTGTAACTTTTGCTGCATCTCTAATATTCTATCAAAAGAAACTGTGAAAATAGACTGAAGATATTGCTTCATATTGCTATTTTCTTCTTTGTTTGATTGTAATGTGGTACAGACACATTTGTATAGTTCTTTATTTTTAGTACAAGCTACAGCATGAGCCCAATTATTTAGAGTCGTAGGTAGAAGTAAATCTGCAATATAAAGGTTGTTATATATTGTTTTTGCTTGAAGAATTAAGTAAGGAGCTTCTTTCCTATAAATATGCCCTATTTTGTGATTCTTTAGTAATATACACTGGCCGCCTTCGAGCCAAACTTTTAAGCTGATAAGAATCTCATCGCTACCAAAGTCCTTTAAACCTTGCAATCCTTTTAAGTATGTCCAATAACGTTTACTTCCAGCGTAACCAGCACCAAGAACGAACATTATTGGTTCAGTATCTTCTTCTGGATAACGCTCAATATAATTCCACTCAATGTCTGGTAAGTAATTTTCTTTCAAAAATGGCATATATGCTCCGTATGTCGTAGCTTCCTCTCCTTCTGGAAGTTCTTGGACATTTCCTTCTTCGTCACGATAGAGAATTTTTGTTTGGCTGCAAAGCAAACATCTGTCATCTTTTTCCAGCAGAGACACAATGCAACTTAACCACCTATTGTCGTAAAAACGCATATGTGCATCAAGCAATAGGAAATAAGGCGTTTTGCAAAGTCTCACTCCTAAGTCTCTTGATGCCGCTACACCTAATCTTTTCTCATTAAAAAGGTAAAAGACATTATATGGCTTCAATTCTTCGTAATAGTGATATTCATCATCAGATCTGTCATTAATAACTATTATGTCCACTTCGTCTTTCGCAAATTCTCTTGCGCTTGCCACTGTTCTAGCTACCTCAACTCCTTCATTTAAAAATGGTATAATCAGAGTAAGCTTTTTTTCTGTATCAACTATTGGAGCAGATTTCTTGGCTGCATCTCTTTCTAAGCGAGAAATAAAGATGCGGCTATCTTCTTCTACGGCTTGCGCTGCTTTTATTTGAAGTTGTGAGAACTTTACGCTTGTCTGTGTCTTTGATGTTCTGTATTCTGTAAGAATGTCAGGTATATTTTCAATATGTAAACCAAGAGACAGCATATTCATCCAAAGTCCGTAATCATCAGCGTATTTGTATCTTTCTTCACAACGCAACGAGTGCATCTCTATAGTATGGCGTCGAATCATAACGCTTGGGTTATAAATAACATTACCCTTGAGCATCTCTTGCATTGTTATAGCCTTATATAAAGTTTGTGGCAAATACTGTCCTTCTATAATCCCAAAATACTGTACTCCTGTTCCTAATACATCTACTTCTGGATGATTTTCCATATAATCAACTTGAACTTTCAGACGATTGCATAGCATACGATCGTCATTGTCTATTCTTGCTATATATTTTCCTGTAGCTTCTCTTAATAACGTATTCTGTGTGTTTATAAAGTCATGCTTGTTCTTTATAAGCCGTATTCTTTTGTCCGAATATGATTCAATTATCTTGCAGCTGCTGTCTGTAGAGC
>JAVVVP010000078.1:0-7964 GCA_036652575.1 Bacteroidaceae bacterium | reverse complement strand
ACGATACACAAAAAAGCATGAATCCTAACGAGAAGCAATTCCGAAAACGAGGCCATAAAGACCTTTAGAAGCACGTCTGTGTTAAAGTAACAAAACATTGAATGGAGCGAAGTAAAAAAAACATTTTTACTTCGCTCCATTCAATTATAATCACTATTTTAGCAGCCTAATTTTAAAACAATTTATTGAACCATGGACTACACTCTTTTTTGGCTGATTCCAGTCTCTTCTCTAATTGCTCTCGGTTTCGCGTACTATTTTTATCGCGAAATGATGAAGGAGAGCGAAGGTACACCTCGTATGATTTATATAGCTGCCGCTGTGCGCAAGGGGGCTATGTCTTATCTAAAACAACAATACAAAATTGTCAGTATTGTTTTCGCTGTTTTGGTACTTCTGTTTGCCATGATGGCCTTTGTTTTTAACGTTCAAAACGAATGGGTACCCATCGCCTTCTTAACGGGAGGTTTTTTTTCGGGTTTAGCCGGTTTTCTAGGAATGAAAACAGCGACTTATGCCTCTGCACGAACTGCAAACGCAGCTCGCAAATCGCTGAACAAAGGACTTCGCATCGCTTTTCGTAGCGGGGCCGTGATGGGATTAGTCGTGGTAGGTCTTGGGCTCCTCGATATTTCATTTTGGTATGTGCTGCTGAACGAAATGATTCCAGAAGACCTACTCGCTCCAACTCAAAAACTATGTATCATCACCACAACGATGCTTACCTTTGGAATGGGGGCAAGTACACAAGCCTTGTTCGCTCGTGTGGGAGGTGGTATCTACACGAAAGCGGCCGATGTAGGTGCTGACCTTGTCGGAAAAGTAGAAGCCAACATCCCTGAAGACGACCCTCGTAACCCCGCCACAATTGCCGACAATGTGGGCGATAACGTGGGCGACGTTGCTGGCATGGGTGCAGACTTATACGAATCCTATTGCGGAAGTATCCTGGCAACAGCAGCTCTGGGTGCTGCCGCCTTTATCCACTCAACAGATGGAACCATGCAATTTAAAGCCGTTATCGCACCGATGCTAATTGCTGCGGTAGGAATCTTGCTTTCTATTATAGGAATCTTTGCGGTTCGCACGAAAGAAAACGCAACGATGAAAGAATTGCTCGGAGCACTCTCGCTCGGTACCAACTTAAGTTCCGTTCTTATTGTGGGTGCAACCTTTGCGATCTTATACCTCTTAGGTCTCGAAAACTGGGCGCTAATCAGTTGCGCCGTGGTAGTGGGACTGATTGTCGGTATCATAATCGGACGCTCCACCGAATATTACACCTCACAATCCTATCGCCCTACACAAAAACTTAGCGAAAGCGGATTAACCGGTCCTGCCACCGTTATCATATCGGGCATCGGCTTAGGAATGCTCTCTACCGCCATCCCCGTCATCGCTGTGGTCATCGGAATTATCGCTTCTTATCTATTGGCCGCGTCTGGAGACTTTGCCAACGTGTCCATGGGACTTTATGGCATCGGCATTGCAGCCGTTGGTATGTTGTCAACACTAGGCATCACCCTTGCGACAGATGCCTATGGTCCAATTGCCGACAATGCAGGAGGTAACGCAGAGATGTCGGGACTAGGCGAAGAAGTTCGTCGTCGCACCGATGCCCTCGACTCTTTAGGCAATACCACCGCAGCCACAGGTAAAGGTTTTGCGATTGGCTCTGCTGCCTTAACGGGCTTAGCACTGCTAGCTTCCTATATTGAGGAAATACGTATCGGACTCACCCGTCTAGGCACCAACTTTTTGGAAATGGCAAACGGCGATAAGATAGAAACCGCAAAAGCAACCTTTACGGACTTTATGACCTACTATGACGTAACACTGATGAATCCAAAAGTGCTCGCGGGTATGTTTATCGGCTCAATGATGGCATTCCTTTTCTGCGGACTTACCATGAATGCGGTAGGACGCGCAGCTGGAAAGATGGTAGAGGAAGTTCGCCGTCAATTCCGTGATATAAAAGGTATTCTAACTGGCGAAACAGAACCAGACTACGAACGTTGCGTTAAAATCTCTACGCTGGGAGCACAAAGAGAAATGATTATTCCTTCGTTACTAGCCATCGTGACCCCTATCACCGTAGGTCTTATTTTCGGAGTGACGGGTGTTCTCGGATTGCTCGTCGGCGGTTTAAGCAGTGGTTTTGTACTTGCTATCTTTATGGCAAATGCAGGCGGAGCTTGGGACAACGCAAAGAAATATGTAGAAGAAGGCAACTTTGGTGGTAAAGGAAGTGAAGTGCACAAAGCCACCATCGTAGGCGATACCGTGGGCGATCCTTTCAAAGATACTTCTGGTCCTAGTCTAAACATCCTTATCAAACTGATGAGTATGGTTGCCATTGTGATGGCCGGTCTAACCGTTACGTGGAGCTTGCTCTAAAAAGCGTCACAACTTATCCATTTTAAAAGTCCCGCATTTGTTTTTGAACAAGTGCGGGACTTTTATATACTAGATCGATACATTTTAGAGCCTTAAAAGCGAATCCGTATCCAAAGAATGAATACCTTTGTACCGTCAAACCTCTTGCAAAACAATTATGTTTCTAATTATCAGCATGATGCTTTCGGGCATGCTCCTCGGTCATCTACTTCGAAAAAAAAACCTCAAAGGTATTCACAAAATGATCACCCTCTTCATTTGGATTCTACTCTTCTTGTTAGGGACAGAAGTAGGAGGAAACAAATCCTTGATGAAGGCTCTCCCTACGTTGGGGGTCGAAGCCGTCCTGATTGCCTTTTCCGCTCTACTCGGCAGCGTTTTAGCTGCTTGGGCATTATGGAGCTGGCTGTGTAAAAGAAAGGAAGTCGAGAAAGGATGAAAGGAAGCATTCTTATCGTCGCATTTTTTATGGTGGGCTCTCTTTGCGGAGCGTTCCATCTCTTTCCGCTGTATATCACGAACAGTCACATCAGTTATTATGTACTTTGCGCCCTCATGTTTAGCGTAGGCATCAGCATTGGCAACAATCCCCAAAGTCTTCGTGATTTTCGTGCGCTCAACCCACGCTTAGCCCTCTTACCCGTGATGACGATTATCGGAACATTAGCAGGAAGTCTTGTCGTTAGTCTCTTTCTAACGCACCGGTCCTTGACCGATTGCCTTGCCGTTGGCTCTGGCTTCGGGTATTACTCGCTCTCTAGCATTTTCATTACAGAATACAAAGGGGCAGAATTAGGTACGATTGCCCTGCTTTCCAATATCTCACGAGAAATCATAACGCTGCTTTTTGCGCCCTTACTCGTAAGATGGTTTGGCAATCTGGCTCCTATTTCTGCAGGAGGTGCCACCACGATGGACACCACTCTTCCCGTGATCACACGCTATGCGGGACCTCCATTCGTCGTGGTTTCCATCTTTCATGGAATGGTGATTGATTTTAGCGTTCCGTTTCTCGTTACCTTCTTTTGTTCTATCTAACGGCAACGGCTCCGTCCAGCGTTAATTGGAAATAGCGAGCGTATTGTTGCCATACGCAATAGAATACCGTTCCAATTTAACACCTGTCGTATCACTCGAAATAATACCCAAATTATTGAGGTCGTAAGTACGGGTACAACGAGAACAAAAAGCGAGGCCTCCCTCTTTAAGCGTTAAAGCCCTCGTTATATAACTTTCACGAAAACAATTTGGACAAACACGATCATAGCAAACAATAGGCTGTTTGTCGCTCCCCATATCGGTCAACGAACTACGCCCAACAATAAAACCATTACTCATCGAAATCGTCTGATTACGAATGTCGACAGCAGATCGTGTATACGTGTAACTCGCATTCAAACTCGTGAAGTAATATTTACTGGCATCATATCGTATATCACAATACTCACCATAACTATTCAGTGCCGCCTGCAAAGGAGCTGCCGCTGTAGTAGGCTTAAACAAAAAACTTGCCCTCGAACGACTGTACGTGTTTTGAATCTCGTCACTACACGACGTGAAGCCCGCCATCAAACAGACGAATAAAAAGAATAGAATTGGTTTCATCGTCCTAAAAGAGCTTTTTCGGCAGCCGCCATTCCTGTAAATCCAAAACCATTCACAATTTGTTGCATAAGAGCTTCTATACGATCGTTACAAAGGTTGCCGATGCTGCCTTCGTGCGTATGATGTAGGTCCTTATGGGGCGTAAAATGCCCCGCTTCAATATCCAGACCCACCTTTTTATATGCATCGCGAAACGGCATACCTTCAGCAGCCAACCGATTCACTTCTTCTACACTAAACATCGCGTTGTAACGAGGGTCCTCCAAGATATGCTCATTTACTTTCATTTTGTTTACAATATACGCCGCCATTTGCAAACAGTCTTCAAGTTCGTCAAAAGCAGGTATAAACACTTCTTTTATCAATTGAAGATCACGAAAATAACCACTCGGAAGATTGTTCATAATCATCATAATCTGCTGTGGCAACGACTGTATCTTATTACATTTGGCACGCATCAATTCAAACACATCTGGATTCTTCTTGTGCGGCATAATGCTCGAGCCCGTAGTACACTCGTCGGGCAATTTCACGAAACTAAAGTTTTGGGAATTGAACAAGCAAGCGTCATACGCCATTTTAGCCATGGTCCCCGCTATACCTGCCATCGCAAAGGCTACATTACGCTCTGTCTTACCGCGCCCCATCTGTGCATACACCACGTTATAGTTCATCGTATCAAAGCCCAATAAATCGGTCGTCATCGTGCGGTTCAAAGGAAAGGACGAACCATATCCAGCCGCAGAGCCCAACGGATTGCGATTGGTCATTCGGAAAGCCGCTTGCAAAAACAGCATATCGTCCGTAAGGCTTTCGGCATACGCGCCGAACCAAAGTCCAAAACTACTCGGCATCGCCACCTGCAAATGCGTATATCCTGGCATTAGCACGTTCTTATAGCGATTACTTTGAGCCAACAATTCTTCAAAAAGCACCTGCACTTGATCTGCAATTTCCTTAATGCGAGCACGCGTAAAGAGTTTCAGATCTACCAATACTTGATCGTTACGAGAACGGCCGCTATGTATCTTTTTGCCCACATCGCCCAAAGAACGCGTAAGCATGAGCTCCACTTGGGAGTGAACGTCTTCGATACCTTCTTCCATCTCAAACTGACCCTTTTCCGCCAACTCATAAATTTTCTTTAATTCCACAAGAAGCTGAGCCAATTCCTCGGCCGTTAGTAACTGAATACTTTCAAGCATCGTAATATGCGCCATAGAGCCCAGTACATCGTACTTCGCCAAATATAAGTCCAGCTCACGGTCTCGTCCAACCGTGAACTTTTCTATCACTTCGTTCACCTGTACATTTTTTTCCCAAAGTTTCACGTTCGTCTCTTTTAAATTAAGAATAGGGCAAAGTTGCCAGTACGTCTGCCATCTTTTCTATACCTTGTTTTAAGGGTTTACTGACCATCCCTTTTATAAATAGATTGAGTTCTGCCATCACGGTGATTTTCATTTTACATTCATTCTCACCCACCGCCACAAGCTGTATCCACATATTCAGCGCAATCGGTGCTCCTTCTGCTGTAAACTTCACACACGTAGGTTCTGTCCGCTCGATAATCCGCAAACAAACATTTCCGATAGGCGCAGCATGAAACGAAACACAGTCCGTATCACAAACCATATCTTTTAGCTTCTCCGCATAGTCTGCCATTTTATCTGCAGGCATTTTTTCTTTCAGCAGATCCTGAGCTAAAGGATCCGATAAACGCTCACGAATCACCTCTAGATTTTTCAAGTCTGAGATACGGGCATAAACCGCCGCTTGGCTATAAGGTATTAATTTTACAGCGCTTTCAAATTTACATTCACTCATTTCTTCCAATTTGCAGGGTCCTTGCGCCACTCGTTCAAGCTATTTACATCCGTTTGAGCAATGTATCCCGTTTCAAGCGCCTGCGTAACCACCGCGTCATAATTCGTAAGCGTAACAAGCTTCACATTGGCAGCGGCAAAAGCCTTTACGGCCACATCAAAGCCATACGTATAAGCGGCAATCATACCAACCACGTCACAACCATATTGACGAATGGCCTCTACTGCCTTTAAACTGCTACCACCTGTTGAAATCAAATCTTCTACCACAATCACCTTCATGCCTTGTTTCAATTCACCTTCTATCAGGTTTTCCAAGCCATGGTCTTTCGGCTTAGCACGCACATAAACAAAAGGCATATTTAATTCATCTGCCACAAGAGCACCCTGCGCAATAGCTCCTGTTGCAACACCTGCCACCGCTTCCGCCTCTGGAAAGGCTTCAAGAATGACACGGCAAATTTCTAATTTCACAAAATTACGCAATTCTGGATAAGAAAGCGTTTTCCGGTTATCACAATAGAATGGCGATTTCCAACCAGAAGCCCACGTAAACGGATTCTCTGGTTGTAATTTAATCGCTTTGATATTCAGAAGTTTCTCTGCAAAGATTTTTTCTAATGTTTTCATACTTATAGTTTATGTATTTACGCTGCAAAGATACAATTAAGTGAGAACAAAAGCAAATCAAAAAGCGCGTCTTTTTCATTTGCTTTTGTTCAAACACGCCTATCTTCATAAAAGGGAACCACAAGAGGGCCTGAATAAAAGCAGCTGCAACCGAAAGAGTACAAAAAAAAGACTAGAGGCCCATAAGTTGAAGGATATAAGGTGCTAGCATGGCCGTCAGAATACCATTTAGCGTCAATCCTAAACTAGCATAAGCACCATGGATACGACTCACGTCCATCGACGTCGCCGTGCCCACCGCATGAGCCGCAGTACCCATCGACAGCCCTTGTGCCATCGCCCCCTTTACACGTACCATCCCCATCGTTTTAAAACCCATAACGGCTCCTAATAAACCCACACAGACCACCACCGTTGCCGTCAGCGAAGGAATACCGCCCACCGTCTTTGTTATTTCCATCGCAATCGGCGTTGTGACCGATTTCGGGGCAAGCGATAGAATTACCTCGTGACTCGCACCCAGTATTTTTGCAATCAGCACGACCGACACGATTCCAATGATACATCCCATCAATTCCGACACAAAAATAGGCAGAAATTGCTTCTTTATCGCCGACAACTGCTGATAAAGGGGCACACCCAATGCCACAACAGCTGGACGCAGCCAAAACTCTATTAAATGCCCACCTTCGTTATACGTGGCATAAGAAATACCCGAAAGCTTCAAAAACGTAATCACAACCGTTATCGTAATAAGAATAGGATTAAGAATGACCCATCCCACTTTCTTTTGCAAAAGCTTTGCAAAGAAATACACCCCAAAGGTTAGGGCGAGTAAGAAAAATTGATTTTCGAAATAAACCATTATGGATTTGTATTTTCTAATTTAGTACTCTTCTTTTTCATCCGTTTTAGTCCTTATTTCGTCTGTTCATCACTTGATAAACCCAACCTGTAACCACCAATACCAGAATGGTACTCACCACCGTTGCCACCATAATAGGAACAAATTCGGCACGAATCAAATCAAAATAAAGCATTAGTGCCACTCCTGGCGGCACAAAAAAGAATCCGATATTAGCAACTAGAAAAGTAGAAAGACCTTCGATCCATTCCAGCTTAATCCATTTCATCTGAAGCAAAGCCGTTAGTAAAAGCATACCGATGATGCTCGATGGTAACTTCAATCCTGTAAGAAATACAATTAACTCTCCCACTGCAAGGCAACCAAAGAGTATAGCACATTGACGTATCATACCTATTAATATTTAGATGCAAAGTTAGCGATTTACGCTCAATAGAGGTTCGGATTCTACTTATTTCCTTTTTTTAAATGTTTCAACATTTTTCCCGACAGTTGTTCCGAGGCCTTCCCCGCGAACGTCGGTTGTTCAAATTGCCGAAGCGCAGCCGAACACAAATCCGAAGAAACGGAGGTCAACGTGAGCCGTCTGCGGCTAAAAGAAAAACCATGGCTGCGGTACGATAAAAAAAATACCGTTTTTT
>JAVVVP010000077.1:0-8924 GCA_036652575.1 Bacteroidaceae bacterium | reverse complement strand
GTCTTTTTTAGATAAGTCGGATTCTAGTTTGTTTAAGAAGGCATCTAGGTATAACGACAAGGCACTGCGTTGCACCGATGAGATTGCGCTGCAATAGTTCTTTAGTGCAAGCTCCTTTTCTACGCGCTGTAGTCGGCTCTCGTATCTGTAGGTTTTCCCTCCGCCCAAGAGTGGCTGTGAATAGCCGAAGTTGAATATTGTGGAGTTGAAGCTGTTGCGATTTCTGGAGAACTCGCGCAGATAGTTCAGGCTGCTTCCTGCCGTTACTTCGCCTCCGGTTATTCCGATTTTTTGCGTAATATTCACACCTCCGCTGCTGCTGTTGGAGTAGTCTTCCACGTAAGAATAGCTTCCGTCTGATGAGTTCTGAAGCAGCCGCAACGACCTGTTGAACTGTACGGGCAAGAAAGAAAAGGAAACGGAGGGAAGAAAGCTCTTGGCGTAATTGTCGTATTCCATAAGAGAATTCGCCATTTTCAGTCGCTCCGCATGTGCTGTGGTGGCATTCAGACTCAATTCTTTTACTACACTCTCAATCGAGAGCGTCTCTTTTTTGTTGTTCTGAGGTTTAGCGGTCATAACAACGAAAGCGGTGGCAAAGAATACGTAAATTCTCATGACAAAGAACCTTTATTTCGTTATTTATATCGCAAAATTATGTGTTTTGTATGAAACGACCAAAGAATCTTTTCTTTTTTTATTAAAAAAATGAGCCACTTGAAAAAAGGCATTTTTTAGTCCAAAAGAACATGGGTGCACCTTAGAATGTGTAGCGTAGTTGAAAGGAGAGGTCGTTTTTTGAAGGAGCAAAGATTTGCTGCGTGCCCGAACCGATGGTTTCGCGGTCGAAGTAGTGGGTCAGGGTGTAGCGGGCGGAGACTTCGAAGTGTCGTCCCATGCCTACGGTTCCTAGTGCCACGCAGCGTAATCCGTGATAATAGCATGTGGGAAATGCGGAGGCATAGAGCACGTTGGGTTCGTAAATGTAGATACGCGTGTCGTAATCGTCGGTATGAAAGTAGGCAAACATCGCTGCGAGGCGTTGCTGTTTTCGGGGCTTATACGAAATGCGCTCCGATACCGCCCAGCCCATTTGGTTCTTCTGGTTGGGTGCGAGGCCTAGCACGCCGTTGAGAGCCGACACAAACGACCATTTGTCTGTGGCTTGCGTGAATTGTGTGCGCACGGTGTGGCGGTAGAAACGTGCGGGTTGCGTGTGCTTTTTTAAATCTTGTTGCCAACATTTGACTTGATATCGAAGAAGGAGTGTGCCGTGCTTTCTGAATTGCTGAACAATTTGAACGAAACCGCGAAAGCCCTCAGATGGTGCAGAGGCCACTCGAAAGGTTGCCCACGGAAAGCGATAGACATCCACGTAGCCCGTGAACTGGAGCTGTTTGTAGAGTCGCAGTGTTGTACCGATCATGAGGCCTTGCTCGTTTTGCACGCTGCCGCCAGTGGTGTAGGAATAGGACGAGGGCGATACGTAACGGAAAGAGTAGGCACGTTGAAGCAGAAAGAGAGAACTCGAGAATCCCAACGTATAGCGCAGCGTGTTGAGCATCGCCATTCCGCCTTTTTGGCTTGTTGCTACTTCGCCATTCCAACTTATATTTCTGTAATGAAGTCCGTAGTCTGCGCTGACGTTGAAAAAGGTTTTTCCTCTCATTCGATAGCGGTTGTAGCGTTGCGACGAAGGCACGATAGGGGTATCGAACGAATGGTACATAGCCGTGGCTCCCAGTTGAAACAAACGCGTGTTCCATTTCAGATTAGATCCGAGTGTCAACTGACGGATGTTGTTCTTTTTGCTCCATTCGAGGGGTGTTCGGTGATAACCGTTTTTGGGGAAGGACGACACCACCGAATCTCCGCGCAGTGTGGCATCCAGCTTTCGAAAAGAGACGAGGGCGGTGAGTTTTACGTGTCCTATCCGCAGACTTGTGGCGGCACCGCGCAGATAGTTCACTTCATCTGTAGAGCTGTGCTTGCGTATCCCTTCGCTTGCATTTTGTTTCGACATTAAAACCGAAAGTCCGTTGTTCATATAGCCCGTTCCGATCACGAGCCCTTGCCCAAAGTGGACGCGATAGTCGCCCAGTGCCCACGTGTGGAGCAGTCCAGACGTTTTGCCGAATAGGTAGAAGTGGTAAGCGTCGAACGTGGTGTTCCCTTTCGCAAAGAACGGTTCGCCCGCATCTTTCTCTGCCGTTATGCCATATTGTAGGCGCGGACTGTTGTAGCGATAGCGAAGCGAGGTGTAGAGGGCATTGCCTAGATAGGCTTTGTTGGGTGAGTGAGCCAATTCTTTGGCGGTATAGGAACGGTATCCAGCTCGTTGGTACAAGGGTACGTCTATGCGTGTGGCTACCTCGTTGGCATTTGTGGCAAACCATTTTGTTTTTTGCTTGATGGGATCGCACTTTAAAAAGAGAGACAAGTATTGCCTTGTTGTACCGCTCAAAGAGCCGATCAGTTGCAGTTCTCCCAGCGTGAGGAGGGGTGCATTCTTGTTTCTGTAGCGGAGCAGTGCCGAAATTTCTTTGCCAGACAAGAACGGGAGTCGAAGCAGATCGAGGGAGTCCACGCTGTTGATGTCGAACGGTTGTTGATGGATTTCTACTAATTCGTCTAAGGTTTGTTGTTGCTCGCTTTGTGTCTCCTCTTCGTTGAATTCTTCGGCTGTGATTTGTTCTACAAAATCCTCCCACGTTATGGTTTGTGCTGTTACGAAGGTCGTGGCACAAACCATAAGGCAGGAGGTTATGTAGATTTTAAGAAGACGCATAAGCGTTCTTTTTTACAATAGCTTTTCGATGAGTTCGTCAAACGTATGGACCACGCACAGTTGGTCGTCAAGGTCTTGATGGACCATGCCGTCTTGTTGCATTTGGTGCAGCATGGCAAGCGTTGTATCCCAGAATCCCGCTACATTATACAATACCGTGAGTCGATGATGATAGCCCATCGTATGGGCTGCAACGGTGGTGAACACTTCGTCTAGCGTTCCGATGCCGCCTGGCAACGCCACGAGCACCTCGCTTTCGCGGAGCATGATCTCCTTGCGGTCGCTTAGGTTTTCACATCTAAACTCTACGTCCACGCAGTCGCTCACGAGCCCTCGTGCTGTGACGAGGGTCGGCACGACACCATACACTTGTCCCTTCTCACGTTTCACAGCTTGTGCCATAATTTCCATGAGTCCCAGTCGCGTGCCACCGTACACTAACGTTTTCTTTTCTTTCCCGATCCAGGTGCCGAGTTGTGCGGCGGCATCTGTATAGGCTTTCGCTAAATTTTTGTGCGATGAACAGAATACTCCGATGCGTTCCATCTGTTTTTGCGTTACTTCATTGCGATGCACTCAATTTCTATGCGCGAACCTTTGGGCATCTCTTTCACGGCAACGGCAGAGCGAGCGGGTGGTGTGCCCGTGAAGAAGGATGCATAGACTTCGTTCATCTCTGAAAAATCAGAAATGTCGGCTAAGAAAACGGTTGTTTTTACGATGTTTTCCATCGTTAAGCCAGCTTCTTTCAGAATGTTCTGAACATTGGTGAGGGAGCGATGGGTCAGTTCTTTGATACCGCCTTCTACAAAAGAACCCGTTACAGGGTCTACGGGTATTTGACCCGATACAAAAATCATACCTCCTGCTTCTATGGCTTGGCTATAAGGGCCAATGGCTGCGGGTGCGTTGTTCGTTGCGATTGCTTTTTTCATGATCCTCTTTTCTTTTAGGGTGTTACTTGTTTTTTCTTAAAAAAGTTACCTGCTTTCTGCGAAAGGTGCAAGAACTCTTGCTGCAAAAGTAACTTAAATATTTAAGATAGCAAAAAAGTGCGTTCGGTTCTTTCTACTTCTTTGGGGTTTTAACGTTCGGAAAAGAGACGATACGAAGACCGTCCACTCTTTCTCTGGGCTCCAGAGCATGCGATTTAGCTTCATTTTATTGCAAATAAGGTGTCTGTTTAAAAAGGAAGCTGTATATTTGTTCTTGATTTGAAAAAAAAGAGAAGAAGGAACCCGTATTCCTCTTTCACGTTTCAACTTTCCGCAGGGTCTCCACCGCCTTTCAACGGAGGAGAAAGAACTAGAACTGTTCAAAAAAAAGGAACGAGGGGCAATGCAATTCTATAATTTAAAAAGATACGTAGGCTTATGAAAACAGATCAACGTTTCGTCTCACTGCTCTGCTTGTTGGCAGTAGGCTTTTCGCTTTCCGCCCAAAGTATAACCCCCGATACGCTAAAACAAAAACGGATGGAGTGGTTCGATCAAGCGAAGTTGGGCATCTTTATTCATTGGGGCATTTATGCCGTTCAGGGCGTGTCGGAGAGTTGGTCGTTCTTTAACAACTACCTTCCCTACCACGAATATATGAACCAAGCGAAGGGCTTCACGGCTTCGAAGTATCACCCCAAAGAATGGGTAGACCTTATCAAACAGAGCGGTGCGCGCTACACGGTGATTACCACCAAACACCATGACGGAGTAGCACTCTGGGATACCAAAGTAGGAACGCTGAGTACCGTGAAAAGCACGCCTGCCGCTCGCGATCTTCTCACGCCTTTTGCCAAAGAGGTGCGTAAACAAGGTCTAAAGTTAGGACTTTACTACTCTTTGCTCGATTGGTCCCATCCCGATTACCCCCAAAAAACGCGTACAGAAGTTCGTTACAAGAACGACTCCGCGCGTTGGGCACGCTTCTCGAAATTCAACTTTGGACAATTAGCGGAGCTCAACAAAGGATGGAAGCCCGATTTATATTGGTTTGATGGTGATTGGGAACAGAATGCCGAAGCTTGGAACTCAAAAGGCATTATCGACTTGCTCCGTGCGACCAATCCAGAGGTCATTGTCAACTCTCGCATACAAGGGTATGGTGATTATGCCACGCCCGAACAAGGCGTGCCTGTGGTTCGGCCGAAAGATCGATACTGGGAACTTTGCATGACGATGAACGACTCGTGGGGCTATCAGCAGGCCGATACCCACTACAAAACACCGATGATGCTTTTGCGCACTTTTGTGGATTGTCTTAGCATGGGGGGCAACCTCTTGTTGGATATAGGTCCTAAGGAAGATGGTACCCTCCCGCCCGAACAAGTCGCGATTTTGAAAGCGTTTGGCAGATGGACCCAAAAGCACCAAGAAGCCATCTACAACACCCGAGCGGGCATCCCTGCCGAACATTTTCAAGGGTACACCACGCTAAACAAAGCCGGAGACCTGCTGTACCTGTATCTCCCTTATCGCCCCAATGGCCCGCTTGAAATCAAAGGTTTGATCAACAAGGTGAATCGCGTCTGGGTGGTCGGCAATGGAACGATCCTGCCCTTTCACCTCTACAACAAGAACTATTGGAGCGAGGTGCCTGGCAATCTTTATATCGACGTGCCAGAACACGTACAAGATGAGCAGATTACGGTAATCGCCGTGCTGCTCGATGGCCCTATCCAGTTCTACCGCGGTGTCGGAAAAGTAATCGAAAGTAACTAACCACCACACTTCTTATATAGATGAAACGGAATCTCTTACTCTCTTTGATGGTGCTGTTGGCAGGAATACCCGTCACGGCACAAAGCCTGTTCTCTAAATATGAACGGACACTGACTTTACCACCCCATTATGTCTGTTACCGCACGGCGGAAAAGCTCAAACTAGATGGAAAACTAAACGAGCCCTCTTGGACCAAAGCCGAATCTACCGCCCCGTTTGTAGACATCCAAGGCGACGGTTTTGCCAAACCGCTCTACAACACATCTGTTCAGATGCTGTGGGATGATCATTACCTTTATGTGGGTGCCACCTTGCAAGAACCCAATCTCCTCGCCCGACTTACGCAGCGCGATACGATCATCTATCACGACAATGATTTCGAAGTGTTTCTCGATCCTGACGGTGATGGACAGCAATACTTCGAGATAGAGACCAACGCCCGTGGTGTCATCTTCGACCTGCTGCTCGACCGTCCCTATCGCAATGGAGGAAACTTTCTCGTTCAATGGAACTGCCCAGGACTGAAAACCGCTATCCATTGTGACGGCACGCTCAACAAGAGCAAAGACCAAGACCGCCAATGGACGGTGGAAATGGCGATTCCCCGTGCCGCACTTACCCTAAATTTCACAAATCCGCTGCAAGCGGGTCATTGTTGGCGCGTCAACTTCTCTCGCGTACAATGGTTGAACGCAAAGGGACCAGAAGAAAACTGGGTGTGGAGCCCTACGGGAAAAGTAGATGTGCATATGCCCGACCGCTGGGGCTTCCTTTACTTCTCGTCCACGACGGTAGGGCAGGGCAAGGAGTCTTTTCAAATTCCTTATCATCGAGCCGCTTATAAACTGCTCTGGGCCATGTTCTATGCACAGCAAGAGCACTATGCAAAAGAAAAGAATTATTTGCGCACCAAAGAGGACTTTTTCCTGACCGATGCGGAACGGAAAGACTTGCCTCCAGGTGCGGAAATAGGCGTAGAAGCTACTGCGAACATGTATCGTATGACGATCTGTGTTCCTGCCGAGAACGTGTGCTACGTGCTCACCAACGAGGGACGTTTCACGAAAGAGCCTCTGCCTGCGCGTACCGTAAAGAACTGGGTGTGGATGCGTATTCACAAGGACAAAAGCGAGGCGGAACTTCAGCGCCAATTTGCACTACTCAAGGAGTGCGGCATTAGCGGCGTGCTCTTTGAGGGCTATGACGAGCACCTCTACCGCTTATGCAAAGAAGCGGGTCTGGAAGCGCATTATTGGAAATGGACCATGAACCGTGCCGAACTTCTCAACGTGCATCCCGATTGGTTTGCCGTGAACCGCAAAGGCGAATCGTGTCAGAATAAGCCCGCATACGTGGACTATTATCGCTTTCTCTGTCCCAACCACGAAGGTGTGGCGCACTACTTGGCAGAGGACTATGTGAAAGAGGCTCATAAGCCATATGTGGATGGTGTGCATTTGGATTACGTGCGCTTCCCCGATATTGTGCTACCCGTCAGTCTTTGGAAGAAGTACAACATCGAGCAAACCTCAGAACTACCCTCCTACGATTATTGCTACTGTGCCGTTTGTCGGGCGAAGTTCAAAGCCCTTACGGGAAAAGATCCGCTCGAGTTGAAGTACCCCATGGAGAGCCCATCGTGGATCAACTTTCGCCTCGATGCCATAACGCGAGTGGTCGACCAAATCACCAAAGCCGTGAAGAGCAGCGGGAAGACCCTCTCTGCCGCGGTATTTCCCGGCCCTACGATGGCGCGCAAAATGGTGCGACAGGATTGGGGTAATTGGTCGCTCGATGCCTACTTCCCGATGATTTACAACGGTTTCTATTACGAAGGTACTCAATGGATTGGACGTTCAGTGCAGGAAAGCGTGAAGGCGGTCAATGGACGCGCTAAAATCTATGCAGGTTTGATGTTTCCCGACATCAAGCAACACTTTGAGCAGGCACTCGACGAAGCTTTCGATAACGGAGCCTCTGGCGTGTCCTTCTTCGATGGGCCCGATGAAACTTATTTGCGTCGCCTGAAAACCTACCTCGAGAAGCGAGGATTTAAACCTACAAAATAACAAAGGATGAAAAAGAATAGTTGGATACTCTGTGCAGCACTTTTTGCTGTGATCTCACTACAAGCCGCCCCTCACAAAAAACGGCCCGCTTGTGGTTCTTGCACGGTTCATGTGTTCGACCGTGCCAACGTGCGTTTTGTGCCCAACGTCTACACGGGCAATTATAGTGCGGCCGATCGTGCGGGCATCATCCACTTAGTGAATGGACGCATCCTTCTCAAAAAAATCTCGTTGCCCCCTTATCAGCGCAACGTACGTGTGACTCTGCAACTGACCCTCGCTTCCAATGGCGACCGATGGGACAAAACTGGTTCTTGTTTCGTGTTGCCCCCAGCTTCTGCCATCAATTTGCTCAACATCGCCCGTGGTGAAACTCAATATCCAGCGATCGATTCTTTGAAGTTGGAGCAGATGAAGGGTATCCTTGCAGGAAAAAACTATCAGCCCACTGTTGAGTTGATGCGCTTTATGACACCCTTTGGTGTGGGCTATTATAGTGACAACGACGATACGCTCAGCCGTCGCCGTCGCCCCGTCTACATTCCAAAATGGGAGAAACAAGTGCAATGGGAGCAAGACATCACCGATCTCTATTCGCTGCTGCAAGGCGAAGCGTACGTAGGCATTTATATTGACACGTGGACACCCGAAGGATATGTGGTCAGTTTAAAACTAGAGGTGAAAGAAAGTTCCGTGAGCTGCGACCTGCTCCCCAAGCGTCACGTAGAGCCCTTGATAAATACCGTTTACTACATCGGTCAGTCCTATCCCGACATCTTCTCGCGCAAAGATGTCACAACCACGTTCACCTTGCCCAAAGAGGCGAAGAACGTCCGCTTGAAATACATTGTAACGGGACACGGTGGACACAGCGGAGGCGATGAATTTGTAGAAAAGCGCAACATCCTTTTGATTGACGGAAAAGAAGTGCTCAACTTTATTCCTTGGCGCGACGACTGCGCCACTTATCGCCGTTTTAATCCTTCTACAGGGGTGTGGCTCCAAAAACGAACGGTCTCCTACATTAGCGAGCAGGGATATGCCCAAAAAGAAATTGAAGAGCCGATAGCCTCGTCCGACCTCTCTCGCTCCAATTGGTGTCCTGGTTCAGACGTTTTGCCCAAAGAAGTAAACCTCGGTTCTCTTGCTGCGGGGAAGCACACCTTTACAGTTAGCATTCCGCAGTCACAACCAATAAAGGGGGATGAACTGAATCATTGGCTCGTATCGGCATATCTCGTATGGGAGGAGTAGACGCACCCTAAAGGAAGGGAGTGCATCTCGTTCGGATTCATGCTGTTCGTTCGGATTTATGCTGTTTTTGTGTTCCGTCATTGCGAGGGCTTGCCCGAA
>JAVVVP010000076.1:0-9250 GCA_036652575.1 Bacteroidaceae bacterium | reverse complement strand
AGTTATCTATATCATTAATCTCTGTCCATGGGGCTTGCATCAAAACAAGATCACTAGGCGTTTTAGCTTCTATCTCCCCTCGCCCCTACTTCAAACTCTTGGTAAACTTTTTGTTTGTTGGGAGCTTTTTATTACTGCTCGCCTTCGTTATAACATTTTCTACGAAAATCTATAATGGAGGCGAGCATTTTCCTTAGTAAGCACTCTATCTCTTTTTTGTCTGCTGTTTCTATCTAGCTTATCTTTGTATCATAATTCAAAAACAGTAGTTATGGCAAGTCGTACAGATTTTAAGATCCTCTTTGATAAGTATCAGGAGGGTGGTGTTAAGCAAGGATCCTGATGCCGCATGGTTTGTAGAACAGATCGGACTTTTGTATATGGTTGAAGCTGAGCATATCAAGCTTCACCAGACTGCTAATGAGATAAAACTGCGGCGGTCAAGGTATGATGTGACAAAAATACTTGCAGCTCTTCACCCCAAAGCTGAAAAGAGGATAAAGAACGGGAAACATCTGCATTATGGCGACTTGATGAACAAAGCGCTTACTTATATGCTCAACGGCAGGGGGTGAATTGCAGCACTACTGTATGGACGGTCTACGATAGATAATATGATCGCTGAACGTATCATCAGACCCATTACCGTAAAGAGGAAAAATTCTTTGTTTTATAGCAGTGAGCAGATGTATCCGCAACCTATCTTACCGTAATAGAAACCGCGAAGATGCATGGACTTGAAGTCAGGGACTATCTGGAGCGTGTATTCCGTGAGATAATGAATGGGAATGAAGACTGTTCAACATACGCTCCCGAGGCCTTTCTAGCATAAAATAAATTTTAAATGTCAAAACAAAAATGATAAGCGATGGTAAGTGACTGATAATTAATAGGGGAAAAAGTAATTGAGTGCTTACCGTAAATACGCCTAAAAAAACGGTGTTGTTAGGGCATCTCCGTAATAACGGCAATGAATATTGCGCCATACTTTTTCTTTTTAAAGTCTCCAATGCCTGAGATGTCCCCAAAGGCATCTAGGGTCGTGGGTTTTGTGGAGGCAATGAGGCGTAGGGTGATGTCGCTCATTACAATATAGGGCGGGAATCCTTGCTCTTCGGCGAGTTTTAGACGGAGCGCTTTTAATTTTTGAAACAAATGTTCATCTACGGCTGTTTGTGTGGGGGAATCGATGGTGCCGAGAACTGTTGAGGTGCGTTTCTTTGACTTTGGCTTCGCTTTTGCCTTTTTCTCTTCTCGCTTGATAATGGAGAGTTGGATGGTGCGTTGTGCGAATAATACATCACGTCCCAAAGCGGTTACTTTTAGGTGCATATTGTCATCGTAGGCAATTTCGAAGAGTCCCATTTGTAACATTTGCAAAATGTAGTCGTGCCAATCGTTTCCTGGTATGTCGTGTCCAACGCCAAAGGTTTTGAGTCGGAACCAATCGTGTGCTTTAACGGCGGGTGAGAGTGTCCCTTTTAAAATGTCTATCACAACGCTCATTCCTACGGTCTCTTCGGTTCTTAGAATTGCTGATAGGGCTTTTTGCACGATGATGGTGCCATCGAACTGTTGAGGGGGATTTCGACACACATCGCAATTGCCACAACTCTTATCGCTGGGCTCGCCAAAGTAATTGAGCAGAATGCGTCGTCGGCAAATGGTTGCTTCGGCGTATTCTTGCATTCGTTGGAGACGTTCGATGTTTATTTTTTCTTGACTACTCCCTCGTGCAAATTGTGTGAGTTGAATGATGTCTGAATAAGAGTAGAATAGTACGGTTGTGGCAGGTAGTCCATCACGTCCTGCTCTTCCGATTTCTTGATAGAAACCTTCGATGCTTTTAGGTAAATTGTAGTGGATGACCCATCGGACATTGCTTTTGTCGATGCCCATACCAAAGGCTACGGTGGCGCAAGCTACTTGTATGCGGTCGCGGATGAAATCGGTTTGTGTGGTGTCGCGATCTGTTGCAGAAAGTCCTGCGTGGTAAGGTCTTGCACGTATTCCTTTTTCTTGCAGTTCCCTTGCGAGGGTGTCTGTTGTTTTTCTACTTAAACAATAAATAATGCCGCTCTCTTCGGCGTGCTCGGCGATAAACTTGATGAGGAATCGCATTTTCTCGGCTTTTTGATAGCCGCGTTTCACGTCTAGGCTTAAGTTGGGGCGATCGAAAGAGGAGATGAAGATATGTGGCTCTAACAATGCGAGTTGGGAGAGGATGTCTTGCCGTGTCACTTTGTCGGCGGTTGCGGTGAGTGCCATCATGGGGGCGGTTGGAAATTCGGTGCGTAGGATGTCTAATTGCGTGTATTCAGGTCGGAAGTCGTGTCCCCATTGGCTTACGCAGTGTGCTTCGTCGATGGCAAAGAAGGATATTTTCATATCGTGGAGCAGATAGGGCATTTCGCGCAAGAGGGTTTCGGGTGCCATATAGAGCAGTTTGATGCGTCCCTGCACGCACTCTCTTCGCAGCACGAGGCTGTCGGTGTCGTTGATCGATGAGTTGAGAGCTCCTGCTGCAATGCCGCAAGCTTTGAGCGCTTCTACTTGGTCTTTCATCAGGGAAATGAGAGGAGAAACCACGATGGCGGTTCCGTCCATCACGATGGCTGGTATTTGATAGCAAAGACTTTTTCCTCCACCTGTTGGCATGAGCACGAGGCTATCTTTACCACTGATGACGTGGCGAATGATGTCTTCTTGTAAAGGGCGGAAAGAGTCGTACCCAAAGTATCTTTTTAGAGCTTCGTATATCATTTTGAAGGTGTGCGTTAGGGTGTAGAAATTGGTTTTACTTGGCAAAGTTACGCGTTTTTGCTTAATTTAAGGCTTTGCGCTGTTGTATATTTAAGAAAAAAAACTACATTTGCTTCTCTTACTAGATAGATAAATGAGTGACAATAAGAATGAGGAGATAGAACAGGCCGAATTGCCCGTAATTCCCAGATTTTTGACGGCGGAGAGCATAGAAGAGCTTCGTAATAACATCGTGAAGATAATTGTAGAACAAAAGAAATATCTTCAGAATAATTATGGCGCAAAAGATTTATGTAAAGAACTCGGTGTACAGCCACGCTATGTGTCGGCTGTGATCAGAATCGCTTTAAAAACAAATTATAGTGGGTTGATAAATAGCCATAGAATCGCGATGGCTTGTGATTATTTAATGGATGCTCAATATGCTCGATTGACGATGGAAGAGATTGGCCTATTGGTGGGATATGAGAGTCGGCAGGCCTTCTATCTTGCGTTTAAGAAAATACAGAAAATGAGTCCACGTCGTTATCAAGAAACAAGGCGGACGAAAGGAATTGTAGACAATGAAAAGTAACTATATAATAGCTTGTATGATAGCAATGAGTTCTTTGGCTTCGAACGCCACAACCGCATCTGTTGATGAGTTTAACTATACGGATGAAACCTTTGGTGATATCCAAATGTTACGCTATCGCGTAACAGGTTTTAACGATCTTTCGTTACGTCAAAAGACGCTTGTGTATTATCTCTCGGAAGCCGCGTTGCAAGGACGCGATATTTTGTTCGATCAGAATGGACGATACAATTTACGTATTCGTCGACTGCTCGAAGTGATTTATACCGATTTTAAGGGTGATCGCACGAGTGCCGATTTTAAGGCGATGGAAACCTATCTTAAATTAGTGTGGTTCTCGAATGGTTTACATCATCATTATAGTTATACAAAGTTTGTACCTGCTTTTTCGGAGCACTATTTACGTGAGGTTGTTAAAACGATAGACACGAAAAAATTACCACTTGCCAACGGACAAACGCGAGAGGCTTTCTTACTTGAAATTTGCCCTGTTCTTTTCGATCCAAACGTTCTGTCCATTCGTGTGAACCAGAAAGATGGCAACGACCTCGTGTTGACTTCGGCTTCTAATTATTACGGCGAGGGCGTTACGCAGAACGAAGCCGAAGCGTACTATGCAAAGAAGAAGGCTGCCGCGGATCCAGAGCCTCCGATGTATGGGCTAAACTCTCGTTTGGTGGAAGTGGATGGCAAGCTCACCGAAAACGTATGGAAAGTAGGGGGCTTATATGGTCCAGCGATTGAACGTATCGTGACCTACCTAGAGAAGGCGAAACCTTTTGCCGATACGCCAGAACAAAAGGCGGTAATCGAGAAACTGGTCGCTTATTATCGTACTGGAGATCTTCGTACTTTCGATGCTTACAATATACTTTGGTTGAAGGATTTGAAGGGTGTCGTGGACTTTACCAACGGTTTTACGGAGACGTATGGCGATCCGTTGGGTATCAAAGCGAGCTGGGAAGCTCTTGTGAACTTTAAAGACGTGGAGGCTACTAAGCGAACCGAAAAGATGAGCTCAAACGCTCAATGGTTCGAAGATCATTCGCCTGTTGATACTCGTTTTAAGAAAAAAGAATGCAAAGGCGTTTCGGCAAAGGTGATCAATGCGGCGATGCTAGGCGGTGATTTGTATCCTTCTACCGCTATTGGTATCAATCTTCCAAACTCAAATTGGATTCGTAAGGAATATGGCTCAAAGAGTGTCACCATTGGTAATCTTACGGCAGCTTATGCAAAGGCCTCTCATGGAAATGGCTTTAATGCGGAGTTTGTGATAGATGAAGACGTGCGGGCGATGATTGATAAATATGGTGATGTTTGTGACGATTTGCATACGGACCTTCACGAATGCTTAGGGCATGGCAGCGGAAAACTGTTGCCAGGGGTAGACCCAGATGCTCTTAAAGCGTATGGATCAACGATAGAGGAGGCACGTGCCGATCTTTTTGGACTTTACTATTTAGCCGACCACAAGTTGGTGGAGCTAGGACTAACGCCCAACGATGAGGCGTTCAAAGCTCAATATTATCATTATATGATGAATGGGTTGCTCACTCAGCTCGTACGCATTGCTCCTGGAGGTACCATAGAAGAAGCACATTTGCGTAACCGTGCTCTTATCGCTCGCTGGGCTTACGAAAAAGGAAAGGCCGAAGGCGTTGTAGAACTTGTTCATAAAGAGGGTAAAACGTATGTACAGGTAAACGATTATAGTCAGCTTCGTAGTCTGTTTGGACGTTTGCTGTCGGAGATTCAGCGTATCAAGAGTGAGGGCGATTATGAAGCTGCGCGTGCGTTGGTAGAGACTTATGCTGTAAAGGTGGATGCGAAGATTCATCAAGAAATACTCGATCGTTATGCTCGTTTGAACCTCTCGCCTTATAAGGGTTTTATCAATCCGCAATACAAGGCAGAGACCGATCGGAAAGGCAATATTATAGATGTGAAGGTGTCTTATGGTGAGGGTTATGCCGAGCAGATGCTACGCTATAGTCAAAAGTATGCTACGTTACCTTTCATCAATGAATAAAATGCCAGATATTCAAGAGCAGATTAAAGGACTTAAATTACAATTCCGTTCGTTGATGAACGGAATTGTAAGTACCTCTATGCGTAACAAAGGTTTGAACTATAAAGTGAACTTTGGTGTAGAACTCGGTCGCTTGCGAGAAATAGCCGCTTCAATTCCAGCCCATCATGATTTGGCACAAGCTTTATGGAAAGAAGATGTGCGCGAATGTCGTATTCTAGCAGCGATGCTTCAGCCTTCAGCTACTTTTTATCCTGAAATAGCCGATATTTGGGTGGAGAGTATGCGTTTTCCTGAAGAGGCTGAATTGACGGTGATGCACCTCTTTGCGCGTTTGCCTTATGCTTCCGAAAAGGCCTTTTGTTGGATAGCCGATGAACGGGAAATGTTTCAAACTTGTGGCTTTTTACTCCTTGCTCGCTTGTTTATGAACGGTGGTTTATGTAATGAACCTTCGGAGTGTGAATATTTAGATCAAGCTGTCACTGCGTTACACAGCCCTTCGTCGATGGTACGTAAGGCTGCGCAAACTTCGCTTTCTAAATTTGCCAACCTCGGGGAGCGTGAGGAGGCATTGATTTCCGATTTGATAGCGAACAACACTTTTCCTCAAGCGTAGCGGATCCGTTGCGTTATTCTTCTTTGAGCCAAACACTCGGCGATTCTCCTTTCTTCCAGGCTAAGAAATAAGGTACTGCATAAAAACGAGATGGAGTTCCCTCCGCGTTGAGGAGGTTGCCCGAAATGATTTCAGCGTGTTCCACGTCTTTGTCGTAGTTCACGTCAAGTGGTGTAGCGTGATCGAATTTACGCTCTTCTCCTACGGTTTGAAGACCATAAACAAATGGACCTCGTTGCAGCGCCACTCCGCGATGTTGATTCGTTCGTACGCGCTGGATGGGCATCGTTGCACGGAGGCTTACGTTATCGGAATCGTTCCAGATACGGTCGATCACCCAATACCCATTTTCTTCGATAGCTGTAATCGGCTTACCGTTTAGGAGTAGGCTCTTTTTGGCTTGTTTCCCCGTACATGAGTGGTTCGCAAGGGTGCTGTCGGTTATCCATTCGGGAATGTGCAGGTGTAGTTTGATGTGCTGAGGCTTTGAAAGTGTTAGTTTCAAGAACGTGCTACTGAACCACGGCATATTATTTTCTTGGTTTATTCTTACGTCGATCTGTTTCGTTTGGATATGAGCCTCGCTTTGAATGTATAGATTCGCGTAAAGATTTTCTCCTTGTGTGGCATACATATAGCCCGCAATTCCGTTGGAGATTTGTTCCACTTCTGTGCGTAACTCGGTTTCTTTTGCAAAGAAACCAGTGCATACCCCGTTGTAGAGCGCGCGTTCCATCACGTTAATGAATTTCCCGTTACCGGTGAGTAGGTGGAGACGTAAGGCTTCCTTGAATGTGTACAACGCAGAACGTGTTTGCATGGGACTGTTCTTTGCAAGCGATCCAATGCCGCCTACAAGGGAAAGGGAATCAGCTCTTTTATTCCATCTTTTGAGATCTGTCTCAAATGTCTTGACAGTGCTTTTAGGCGTTTTATATGGAAGAGGAGAGGGGAGTGGATGATCTTTTTTTACTTTGTCATTAAGGAGCATCCAAAAGAAATCGTTCAAATGGATAGAATCGGCAGAAACCAAGGTCAGAGGCTGTTTTCGCAACGTTGGTTGCTGTGTCTTTGCTGGCGTACTCACAACAAGGAGTACTAAAAATAGGACAGCTAATTTTTTCATACGTTCTTCTTTTTATCTTTTCATAGCTCGAATTGCTGTGCGAAGCTCCAGAGGAGTTCGTTGTGATTCGAGTATTTTCTGAAGTGTTTTGTTATACGTGAAGGAATCTAGTGTGGTGTGTTGAAGGGCTGACAGCGTGAGGTCGGGTCGTTTGATGAAACAAACAGAAAGAGCCCACGCCACTGCCATTTGAGCATAATAGGCCGTAGGACGTAAGGTGCAGAGTTTTTTCACAACGCGTTCTATATAAATAGGTGTAAGAAAATGGTCCAGCAACATAACGACACCAAATCGTTGGCGGAACTCTTCGTCTTGATCTATATAGGGTTGTAAAAACGCCCAAAAATCGTCTGGCTTTTTGCGCGCGATGGTAAAACTAACGCAAGCAGAGTCGCACAAACTCCAATTGTCTATTTTTTTTACATAATTTGCGATGCGGTCAAAACTTTCTTGTAAATCCATTTTTGCATATCCAACGATCATTCCGCTGAGTAGTACTTCTTCAAATGTGCTATTCGTCAACTCTTCATCTACCACCTTTCGCCATTCCGTGCCGAAGGCAATGGTGCGAGCCATTTTCCGCAACAGCGGTAGTCTTACACCTAGCATAGGTCTGTGGGCACCAGGGCAGAGCGCGGTACAAAAGTCTCTGTATCTAGGCTCTGCTTGTGTTTTGAGTTCCTCCATAATCATCGTGCAAAGATAGTGCAAATGAAAGAAATAAAGACGGCGCAACGTGGATAAGAACCGAATAAAAAAAGCTAAAATGAAGAAAACGAGAAAATTCTTTCTAAAATGTTTGGTCGGAAAGAAGATTTGTTCTACTTTTGCACTGTGATTAAAAATGTAACGATTACAATATGATACAGATAACAGCTTACGATTATTTAGCTTCGCACAACGTGAAACCATCGGTACAACGTTTAGCCGTGATGAAGTATTTGATGGAACATCGTACGCATCCTACTGCGGACGAAATCTATCAAAATTTAGTAGTCGAGATGCCCACTTTATCGAGAACGACGGTATACAACACTCTGAAAGTGCTTGTAGACAACGAGGCTGTTCTAATGCTCACGATCGACGAAAAGAAAGTTTGTTATGATGGTGACACCTCTAGTCATTCTCATTTTCTATGCCGTAAGTGCGGACGAGTGTACGACTTGCCCTTTATCTCCAACGACGATATTGTAACGGCAGCGAACGATAAAGGTCACAAGGTAGAGACAATCCACCTTTATTATAAAGGTGTTTGTCAACATTGCAAAGAAAAAGAAACAACAGAATAAGATATTCAATAACATTAAAAAATTACGATTATGAAAAAGAAATTTATTTGCACCGTTTGTGGTTATGTTCATGAAGGTACTGAAGCTCCAGAGTTTTGCCCAATGTGTAAAGTTCCCGCTTCTAAGTTTAGAGAAATTGATGAAACCGCGGGTTTAGGTTTTGAAACAGAGCACGAAATTGGTGTAGCAAAAGGTTGTGATGAAGAGATGATTCAAGATCTTAATAGTCATTTTGTGGGCGAATGTACAGAGGTTGGTATGTATTTAGCAATGAGTCGTCAGGCAGATCGTGAGGGCTACCCCGAAATAGCAGAAGCGTACAAACGTTATGCTTGGGAAGAGGCAGAACACGCGTCTAAATTTGCAGAGCTTTTGGGCGACTGTGTATGGGACACAAAGACAAACCTCGAAAAACGTATGAGCGCAGAGAGCGGTGCGTGTGCGGATAAGTTCCGTATCGCAAAACGTGCTAAAGAGTTGAATCTGGATGCTATCCACGATACCGTTCACGAAATGGCAAAGGACGAAGCTCGTCATGGTAAAGGTTTTGAAGGCTTATACAATCGTTATTTCGGTAAATAAGTTTTTTGGACAAAGAACTTTCAATCCAAAGAGGACTACTAAATTTGAATTTAGTAGTCCTCTTTGGATTGAAGAGCCTTCTTCTTTTTATACTAGGAACGGCTTGTTAGGGTGCACTCATGAGCCAATTCAGAGGAATACAAGATATATCTTTCTTTATTTTCCGAATAGGGATACTATATGGCTAAATTCCGATGCTCATTCAGCAGCCCCCAAATAATAGCGACTCATTCTGTGGGGGTAGGAATCGTTGCAAAATTCGAGC
>JAVVVP010000075.1:0-9295 GCA_036652575.1 Bacteroidaceae bacterium | reverse complement strand
TAAAACGCTGTTTCCTGATCGACGGTAAGGTTTTCTTAGCGTAATAGCATCCTATTAAGATTGAAGTCGTGCCCATGTGGAACGACTACAAGAATCAACTCTCTACGGTCTTGGCGCAGTCGTCTTGCGGGCGGGTTGCTCATCAGAAGAGCACGCTTCCTCGTCTGACGGCACACCAAAAATAAAAAAAGCGGCATATAGCGAAACTATGAAATATATTAACTAAATTTGCAACGTCATCTGAGGTATATAGGCTTGAGGTAACTCCTGTCAGACACACGAGATGAAACACTACCAACGACACAACTTGTAATAAGCATTATGCATTATAAAATTTTTATATGACAAATGAAAATCAATATATTATGGAAAGAAAAGAAGCACTAAAAAAACAGATTTTAGAATTAACTCGTGAATATTATAAAGAGACTCATGGAAAAATCAAACAATTTATTCCAGGTCAAGTACACGTAAACTATGGCGGTCGGTACTTTGATGATGAAGAGATGGTGAACCTAGTTGATTCTTCTCTTGACTTTTGGTTGACAGCGGGTCCTTGGGCTCATCAATTTGAAACTCGTTTTGCTTCTTGGTTAGGTAGTAAGTTTTGCTCATTAACAAACTCTGGTTCTTCTGCTAATCTGTTGGCCTTTTATGCTTTGACTGCCAATGAACTTGGCGAACGACGTATAAAAAGAGGAGACGAAGTGATCACCGTAGCAGCAGGTTTTCCCACAACCGTCACTCCTATTATTCAATATGGAGCAATCCCTGTGTTTGTAGATGTAACGATTCCTGAATATAACATAGACGTAACACAACTAGAAGCTGCTTATTCAGAAAAAACAAAGGCGGTGATGATTGCCCACTCGTTAGGAAATCCCTTTGACCTTAAATCCGTGAAAGACTTTTGCGACAAATATAATCTTTGGCTAGTAGAAGATAATTGCGATGCTTTGGGATCTGAATATACAATAGATGGCGTAATAAAGAAAACGGGTACAATAGGACATATTGGTACGAGTAGCTTTTATCCTCCTCATCACATGACAATGGGTGAAGGTGGTGCGGTATATACCGATGATCCATTACTTAATAAATTGATTCGTTCGTTTCGTGATTGGGGACGCGATTGTTGGTGTGTAGGAGGTGTAGATAACACGTGTAAATATCGCTTTAGTAAGCAGTTTGGAGAACTACCCTTAGGATATGATCATAAATATGTTTATTCTCATTTTGGGTTCAATCTAAAAGTAACCGATATGCAAGCCGCCATTGGTTGTGCCCAATTAGATAAGTTAGAGGATATAATAGACGCGCGTCGGAAGAATTTTAAGACTCTTCGTGAAGGATTAGATGGCACAAGGGGATTGATACTTCCTGAACCACAGAAAAATTCTAATCCGAGTTGGTTTGGGTTCTTAATATCCGTACAAGACAATGCTGGCTTTACAAGACAACAGCTATCGGAACATTTGGAGAGCAAAAAAATTCAAACTCGTAATCTTTTCGCTGGTAATTTGTTAAAGCATCCTGCATTTGATGAAATGCGTAAGAGCGGCAATGGGTTCAGAGTTGTTGGAGATTTGAAGTATACCGATTTTGTGATGCATAATACTTTGTGGATAGGTGTTTACCCAGGCATGACAAATGAAATGCTTCAATATATGATTGTAACTATCAAAGATTTTGTTTCTTCTTATACTCATAAATAATATGAAAGCAGTAATACTAGCAGGTGGATTAGGCTCCCGATTAAGTGAAGCTACGAATCTTATACCGAAGCCGATGGTTGAAATTGGTGGGAAACCAATACTGTGGCATATAATGAAAATATATAGCTACTATGGAATAACTGATTTTATTATATGTTGCGGTTACAAGCAATATGTTATTAAGGAATACTTCGCCAATTATTTTCGCCATAATTGTGATATGACAGTGGATTTATCAAATAACAGTATTAAAATTCTGGATAATCATTCAGAGAATTGGACGGTTACAATGATCGATACAGGATTAAATACGATGACAGGAGGGAGAATTAAGCGCATTCAACAATATGTTGGGAACGAACGTTTTTTACTTACTTATGGGGATGGGGTGACAGATTTAAATATAGGAGATACCATAGATTCACATGAAAAATCAAATGCTCTCATTTCTATGACAGTGTTTAAACCTTCTGGGAAATTTGGTTCTGTACAAATCAATAATCAAACAAATAAAGTGGAGTCCTTTTTAGAGAAGCCTAATGGTGATGGTCATTGGATCAATGCTGGTTTTTTTGTTTGTGAACCAGAAGTCTTTGATTATATTTCTGAAAAAGATGATTCCATCATATTTGAAAAAGCACCTTTAGAACAATTATCGAAGGATGGAAAAATGAATGCTTACAAGCATACTGGATTCTGGAAGCCGATGGATATGTTGAGAGACAACATAGAATTAAATGAAATGTGGGACAACGGTCAAGCCCCTTGGAAAATTTGGTAAAGATGGATAAGATAGATTGTTTTAATAATTTCTATAAAGGGAAAAAAGTACTTGTTACGGGGCATACAGGCTTTAAAGGTTCATGGCTATCCATTTGGTTGCATGAATTGGGTGCCGAGGTTATAGGAGTTGCCATGGATCCTTTTTCTGAACGAGACAATTATGTGCTTTCAGGAATAGGTGAAAAAATAAAGGCTGATTTACGTGGCGATATTCGTGATGGGGAACTTATGAAAGAAATCTTTCAGACCTATCAACCAGAAATCGTTTTTCACTTGGCTGCGCAACCGTTGGTGCGCTTGAGCTATGACATTCCTGTGGAGACCTATCAGACCAATGTTATGGGAACGATCCATATTTTGGAAGCTATTCGTGCCACCGAAAGTGTGAAGGTTGGCGTAATGATTACCACCGATAAATGCTACGACAACAAAGAACAGATTTGGGGGTATCGCGAGAATGAGCCGATGGGAGGTTACGACCCCTATTCCTCCTCTAAAGGAGCGGCAGAAATAGCAATCAATAGTTGGCGAAGAAGTTTTTTTAATCCAAAAGACTACGAGAAGCACGGCAAAAGTATCGCTAGCGTGCGTGCAGGAAACGTGATAGGTGGAGGTGATTGGGCATTAGACCGCATCATCCCCGATTGTATAAAATCATTAGAATCGAGTGAACCGATAGCGATTCGCAGCCCTCACGCTATTCGTCCTTGGCAACATGTTCTTGAACCATTAAGTGGTTATATGCAGTTGGCAAGTAAAATGTGGCAAGACCCCACTCGATATTGCGAAGGTTGGAACTTTGGACCAAGAGCCGAAAGTATTACTTCCGTTTGGGAAGTGGCAAGTCAAGTAGTCGTAAACTACGGAAAAGGAGAGCTAAAAGATCTTTCCGATTCAAAAGCGTTGCATGAGGCAAATCTGTTGATGCTAGATATAAATAAAGCGAAATTCCAATTGGGATGGGAGCCGAGAATGAATATAAATCAGTGTATCGAATTAACGACAGATTGGTACAAAAGATATACTTCTATGGATGGGTATAAGTTGTGTGTGGAACAGATAAATAAATATATTCAATTTTAAGATGAGGGTTTCTATTATTGGTTCTAATGGAATGTTATCCGTGGCTCTTGCTAAATACTTTTATGCTAAGTCCGATTGTATTGTGGATGTATATGGACTTGACTATCCTAATGGATATGAGTTTGAAAACTTTTACCAGATTAATCTTCTCGAAACAAAGCTCGACTATGACAATCTACTTTTTTCTGATGTAATTATCTACGCATCAGGTGCTGGAGTTCAAGCAGCATTGAGTACAGACTCTTCTTTAATGTATGCTCTTAATGTAAATATACCGATAGAAATTACATTACAACTCAAGAAAAGAGGGTATAAAGGGAAGTATGTATCATTTGGTTCTTATATGGAAATCGGTCTTAATAGCGAAGAAGGAAAAGCCTTTACAGAAGACGAGGTTGTATGTTCTGAACTTCCAATAACGAATGATTATGGTTTGTCTAAACGTCTATATAGTCGTTATATGAATGAACTCATGGCAGATTATAGCTATTTGCATTTTATTTTGCCAAATATGTTTTCAGAAGAAGATAAAAAACAAGGAACTCGACTAGTTCCTTACACATTGAACTATTTGCAAGATTATAGAGCAGGTCATAAAAATGCAGACCCATGCTTCAGCGCAGGTTTACAGACACGTCAATTTATAACTCTTGAAGAAATGACACAAACAATAGATAAGACACTAGAAAAAAATATTCCTTCTGGATTATATAATATAGGTGGAGGTGAGTATCTGAGCATTCGTAGTTTAATAGAACGTCTCTTTGCTATTTATGAAATACCTTGCAAAGACGAATTCTTTGGTCAGGAAGTTCGCAGAGATGGAGATATTAAAAGTTTAAGAATTGATGGAAGTAAATTGTATAAAGAAATAGGTGTATTACCATCATCAACTATAGAAAAGATATTTACAATATGATTAAACCTAGAATTAGTGTAATTATTCCAACTCATAAAAGGACTTCGTACCTATTTTGTGAACTGGAACAAATATTCAAGCAGAAAGATGTATGCAAATGTTGTTTTCAATTATAATATTTATAAAAATCGTACGCGAATACTCGACTTTCATAAGGAGAAAGACTATCGGGCGTTTTGGTGAGTGGGATAACCTATGGAGTGATCAAAACCTTTTAAGTGGGTGCAATATATAGAATTCAAATTAGATAGATTATAATGAAAAAACTAACCGTGTTAATTCCTACGTACAATAGGAAAGAAAGACTTTTACATTTACTTCGAGGACTTTACTCACAGAAGCATTTTGATGACTACAAAATAGTAATATCTGATAATCATTCAGATTATGATGTAAGAGGAGCCATTGATAAGGAGTTTGATAAGGAGTTTGATAAAGAATTTACGAATATCATAACAGTACATAGTTGGAATTTTAATACAGGCCAGACTCACAATATGTCAGCTTGTATTTTATTGGTTGATACGGATTGGTGCTGGTGTATAGGCGATGACGATAGTTTTGCGGAGGGAGCAATAGAACGCGGATTACAAGATATAAAAGAAAACGAAGATATTTGTGCTATAAGATACTCCATCTTAGGAAGGTTTATTCACGATGATGTAACTATTGAAAGTATAGATTCGTATCTAGATTATTATCGAGATCATAGAGCTCTTATGGGCGGAGAGTTATATTATATTGGATTGATGTACAATATGAAGTTATTAAAACCCTATTTAGTTTCAATGACAATGTATTCTTACAATTACATCTCTTTCCTTTGCCCATTCTTGAAAGCGCTATCGGAGAATAAAGGTAAAATCAAAATGTCTTCTTTTAGTGCTTATGATTATTTCAGTAATGATACGAATTGGATGACAAATCCAGAATCTTTGTTGAAAGTACTATTGGGTATTAGAACATTCTGTGACATCCCTTTTGATATTCCTTATGCGCAGTTAAAAGCGTTAAGAAATATTGTAACGAATGATGTTTTGAGGTGTAATAATGTTTTTATAACACTAATGTCTATTCGTGATAAACAGCGAAGGATGGAGAACTATAAAGTTTTATGTCATTATATCCAAGGTCCGTTTATAACAAGAATAACCTATAAAACAATGTTCTACATCCATTATGTAACGAACTATAATTTACGCGAGAATAAAAAATGCAAAAAAATTGGAAGAGGCTTAATTCGGGTTCTACACGCAGTGCGTTAATCAAGAAAAACATAGCGGGAGCTTTCGGTCTGAAAGCGATCAACATCGCTGTATCTTTCATTCTTGTACCTTTAACCATTGGTTATGTATCAAGTCAAACCTACGGAGTCTGGATGACTCTTTCGTCTGTTTTGTTGATGATTGGTTTTTTTGATATCGGTTTCAGTAACGGCTTGCGCAATAGAGTTGCAGAAAATGCGTCTCTTGGAAATATAGAGAAGTGTCAGCAATACATTAGTACCACGTATTTTTGTTTAACAGCAATCTTTTTGCCATTAGGACTAATTGCTTTATGGCTATGTCGATTTGTCGATTGGGTCGCGTTGTTGAATATTTCACCAAAGATGTCAGAAGAGGTACTTCAAACGATACAAGTAGTCGTGCTTTTTACAAGTATTCATTTTATAGTCAAGACTATTTCTGTCATTCTAACGGCCTTGCAATATAATGCCTATGGTGCATTGATAGATACAATAGGTAATATTTTAGTATTCGTAGTTATTGTTGTTCTAAAATTCTTAGTTCCTGGAAGTTTGCTAATATTAGCATTGGCGTTAACCTGTATACCTTTGATTGTATATATTCTTTCGAGCATCTATGTTTTTAGTGGAAAATATGCTACATACCGTCCCAAAGTAAGTTGTATTCGTTTGCCTTTGGTAAAGGATATCATGAATTTGGGAATACAATTTTTCATTATTCAGATAGCCGTATTGGTTCTTTATGGTGCCATGAATGTACTTATCTCTCATGTGTCTAATCCTGAATATGTGACGGAGTACAATGTTGTATATAAGTATATTGGAATACCTCTTATGATATTCAATATCATAATCACACCTTTTTGGAGCGCCTATACAGATGCTTATACCCGAAAAGATTATGCTTGGATGAGAAGTCTATATTCCAAATTAATTAAAATTGTATTGTTAAGTTTTGCAGGAGTTGTTTTACTCGTTTGTTTCTATCCATTATTCTTTAAATTGTGGCTCGGAGAAAAAGTAAGTATTCATTTATCTATGATCTTGGTAGTAGCACTCTATGTGATGACAAATATTTGGAATACGCTTCATTCTTATATTATAAATGGAATAGGTTGTATCTCAATTCAATTATATGTATCGCTTATAGGAACAGTGCTAAACATACCCTTTGCCTTGTTTTTTGGGAAAATGTATGGAGCGGAAGGTGTAATTATCTCCGTGTCAATCTATAACTTGTTACCAGCAGTCATTCATTGTATTCAAGTCAGAAGGGTCTTAAATCAAACAGCTAAAGGAATTTGGATAAAATGATGCATTTTATAGGATTGAAAAATATTTAATTTAACAGTAAAGAGAAAGTAATATGGAACAAGTAAAGTTGTCCATCATCACGATTAACTACAATAATCGGGAAGGACTGGAGAAAACCATAAAATCCGTAGTCGAACAGACGGATCAGAACTTTGAATACATTATTATAGACGGAGGTTCAACGGACGGAAGTGTAGAGATCATAAAAGAGCACGAAACATCAATAGATTACAGTGTCTCAGAAAAGGACAACGGCATCTATAATGCCATGAATAAAGGAATAAGAAAGGCAACAGGCGAATATTGCTTGTTCTTAAATTCCGGAGATTACCTTGCAGGCAAAGATGTAATAAAAAACGTATTGCCTTTATTGAGCGGAGAAGATTATATAACGGGAAGTACAAGATACTTGCCAAATAAGAAGTTTCACACTTGTTATATAAACAGGGTTCCGGAAAATTATGCACGAGTATTACTTTATCATAGTTTAAATCATCAATCTACTTTTATAAGGACAAAAATCTTGAAGAACAGTCCTTATGACGAGAATTACAAAATAGTAAGTGATTGGAAGCAAATGTTTGAGAGTTTAATAGTGAAGAATTGTACTTATAAACCGATCTATCTTTTGATTTCTAATTATGATACTACAGGATTTTCATCTGTTCAAGATATCTCAGGAGAAAGAGCAAAAGTCCTCTCTGAATATATGCCTTATAAGATCGTACAGGAACTTCAAGATTTATGTGATCAGAGTTCTGCATTTGTAATTAGAAAAGACAATAACAGAATACTTTTCTTGATTATATCGATTGTTTCTTTATTCGGAAGGTTCCTGATGTCTATAATTCGTAGGTGCATCAGATAAACTTAGTCGTAGTTCTTCCTTTGTTTATCATCGGGCTAAAGTAAAAAAACTGCAGCAGAGCAAAAAAAAGAACTAAAAAAAACAGATTCAATAGAAAAGCGTTATATTTGCCCCAAAATAGATTGATCATTTGCTCTTTTAACCTATTTGAAACCTTGCAAAAAGCGCACCATCCATTTCTTTCTCAGAAATAGAAAAACAAGTTCTTATTATCACGGCGCGATAATTAATTATAACGACGCTAGAATTAATTATCACGGCGCTAGAATTAATTATCGCGCCGCGATAATGAAACCACAACGGACCTTGGAGAAAGAGGAACCGTCCTTGCAGAAAAAAGGTCGGGACTTGAAGAAAACAGTAAGCACCTAGAACTTTCAAAGTGTCACCTAGAACATTCAAAGTGGCACCTAGAACATTCAAAGGGACTTCCTCTTTTTTAGGAAAGGGCATCTCCCCAATCATACGCTTTATGATGGAGGAGAGAAACGGGTTGTGTCTAGCCAATAAAAGGAGACAACTCCATTCAAGAAGATCTGCTATAAACTGCATAAATACAAAGAGCGTGCAGCCGACCTAGAGCGGAGCCAAGCTAAAAGAGGTAGAATCTGAGCGACTTCGCAAAGAAGAGAACGAACTCAAACAAGGCAAATAACCTTTTAATTGGCAACCCATTACCCCGAATGATGAAAAGAAGTAGATTTCTCTCCATTTTCGCTTTTATATAGCATAACTTTTTCATATCTTTGTAGTTCAACAAACGTAAATAATAAAACGTATTTATTATGAACCGGATAAAAGAAGTCCTCGAAGAAAAGGGAATTAAGCAAACATGGTTCGCAGAGAAGATCGGCAAAAGTTTCAGCCAAACCAACGCCTACGTCCGCAACCACAGCTAACCGCCTCGAACAACTCTTCGAAATCGCCAAAATACAGGGTGTGGACGTGAAGGAATTAATTGATAATAAAGAGAAATAGATATGCCAGAATTAAATAATACTGAAATCGGTTTTGAAAAGGAAATATGGAAGGCAGCAGATCTTCTACGTGGCAATCTGGATGCATCGGAATATAAATCCGTAGTTTTGGGATTGATATTTCTGAAATATATCTCAGATAGATTCGAATCGAAATACGAAACTCTTTTAGGTGAAGGTGACGGTTTTGAGGAGGACAAGGATGAGTATACATCTGAGAATATATTCTTTGTTCCACAAGAGGCACGTTGGTCTGTTGTGGCTCAGGCTGCACATAGCCCTGAAATAGGTGTCGCCATTGATAATGCGATGCGATTGATAGAGAAAGAAAATAGAAGGCTCAAAGGAATTCTTCCCAAGAATTTTGCACGCCCCGAACTCGACAAACGA
>JAVVVP010000074.1:0-9688 GCA_036652575.1 Bacteroidaceae bacterium | reverse complement strand
TTGCGAGGGCTTGCCCGAAGCAATCCAGTAGTAGTTCCTATTTCTCACTGTTTCGCTGTATGACGATTTTCTGGTGTGCCGTCAGACGAGGTAGCGTGTCTTCTGAGGAGCAACCCGCCCGCAATATGACTGCGCCAAGACCGTTCTTTCGGGTAGTTATAAAAATAGGTATCTCTGTCGCAGCAACTGCCAAGCCTGTTTTGAAACAGTTACAGAACCCCAAAGAGAATACAAAAGAAAACGAAGAAGAGCAAGATAACGAACGACACTTTCTTAAAGATTACTAACAAAAAACGTCTTCTTCGAGAGCCTTTTTGCGTTGCCTAACAGCTGCAACGAGCGAAAAAAAGACGGAGAAAAAGATTTTTTGAAACGACAAAGACGAAGTACGAAAACAAACTTTAGGATATAAAGCCCTTAAAGGAGCGATTTCTTTTAGTTCGTTCACATTCTCGCGCTCTAGTTGCGCTTTTTTGCTCGAAAATGCGCATTCGCGAAGCAGCAAAAAAGTGAACAAGTCCTGGGATCGTTTTCAAAAAGCGGCATCTATTTAAAAAAAGTCCAGGGATCGTTGCTCTTTTCTGACCATTCGGGGGAGAGGACGGTGAGATTTACGCGATTCTCAGCGATTGGCGGTGACTGAAAAAGAAAGAAAGATTGAACTTGTTTTATTCTTTTTAAACTAGTTAGGCTCCGTTGTGTTATAAAAGAAACCTGCAAAGGCGTACTCTCCTGGCAACGGATTAGAACGCTTTAAAAACACAAACACAACGTTGTCGCCATAAAAAAGGAAGAGCCTCAAAAAGACACTTCCCTCTTACGCGATGGAGAAAGAGGAAGCGTGGCAAACGGGCATGGGGTAACGGATAAAAAAGGTTTCCTTTTTAGACTAGCCAAAATCGACAACTGCCCCACACCTTTTCTACTGCCCCGTCTTCTTCACTTCTTTCTTGGTTTTTATTGTCCTGTAACCTGTAGATATTCCAGTTTCTTAACCTGATATAGAGCATAGGCATCCGTGTACTTGTCACTACTTTGCTGAAACAGCGATTGAGCCGTCAGCAAGTCACTCAAGGTCGTGGTACCAGCTTTGTAATAGTCTTGGTTCAGGCGCAAATTCTCCATAGCCTGGCGGATGGACTTGTCGGCAATCAGAATTTGTTTGTAGGCATCCTCTACATCGTTCCATACCTTTTGCATTTTGATAACGAGCAGTTCACCGCTATTTGTCCGTTCATATTCGGCATACTTCAACTGTGCGCTCTGCTTCTTGACGGCGTGCGACCCACCCCACCACTGAGTGATGGGGATGGAAACCGTGGCAAAAGCAATGCCAAAAGGATGCGACTTATCCATCAGATTATCATACATATATCCAGCTCCTACGGCCACCGTTGGTAAATATTTTCCTACGGTCAGCTTTTTCTGCAAAGCCTGGGCTTCCACGTTCTTTTCTAACAAGTTATATGCTGGTGTCTGCTTTAGCGAGGCTTGATGGTCTTTGCGGAGCTGTACGGGGAAAAGCGGCACTTCTCCTATCAATATTTCGGATGCAACAGCAAAACCATTTCCCGCTGTTACGCCGAATCCCTCACCCTCTGCACCTATATATTGTGCCAGTATCGTCTTGCTCAGTGCGAGTCCATTCTCGAGCTTTATCTTATCGCCAGCAATCTCGTTCTGCTTCAGTTCTACTTGCAGCAGGTCGTTGCGGGTAGTTATTCCCGCATCTACCGCAGTGCTCACGTCGCGGCGCAAGTGCTCCAGCATCTTCTCTACGGTGGTTAATGTCTTCCTCTTTTCTTGCAAGGTTACGACCTGCCAGTAGTACTGTTCTACGGTCAGGCTCACTTCATTTTCTGACAGCCACTGTTGCAAGCGGCTCACATCGACACCTACACGGGCCAGACGATTGCTGTTCACTATCTGCCCGCCCGCAAAGACGGGTTGCGTGGCGATAATGCTGCCGATGATGCCGTTCTTCAGCATAGACATTCTCATGCCTGGAGCCAGTTCCATCTGCACGAGCCCCTTGTTGGCATTGTAGGCGGCACCTGTGGCGCTCACGGTGGGGAAGTAGGCGGTGTAGGCCTCCTTCCGTGTTTGTTCGGCGGTGTGCACGCCCGTATGGGCTTGCCTTATCTTGATGTTGCACGACAGTGCCATTGCACGGCACTGCTCTAGTGTATAAGTTTTCTGTCCGTAGAGCGGCACAGCGAGTATTCCGCATAGGATAAACGCTATTCTATTCTGAGTCTTCTGCTTCATGATTCGTTGAGTTCGTTATTCTTTTTCCATTTTTTCCAATTGATTGCGTCTTCGAGTGCTTCTGCTCATCACCTTCCAGTAGCACACGGGCACCACAGTGAGAATAAAGAGCATCGTGATCAGCGTGCCATAAAAGATGACCGTCCCCATAGGCATCCATAGCCCGCTGCCTCCCAGAATCATCGGGATGACGCCCATTGACGCAGCAGTCGAGGTAAGAAAGATGGGACGCATGCGCCGCTGTGCCGAGTGATAGATGGCTTGATGTGGCGTCATTTTCTCGTCGGTTCGCAGCTCTTCAGCATAATCAATCATGATAATTCCGTTGCGCACCAAGATGCCCATCAGGCTGATAACGCCCAATACACAGGTTACACCAAAATCCACCTTTTGCACCAGAATACCAATGGCTGTGCCAAACAGACAAAGCGTAAGACACAACAGTAGCATCAGGGCTGTGCTGATCCGCTTGAAGTGTGACAGCAGGATGAAGAAGATAATGATAATGGACACGCAAAGGCTCGCCATAATATTAGGCATCTGCTCCTGGCTCTCTTCCAATTCTCCACCGTAGACGATTGACACTCCCTGCGGCAAGGGCAATGCGGATAATTTCCGCTCTACGGCGGCGGTAGCGTCAAGCACATTCACCCCTCTGTTCACCTCTGCCATCACCGTTATGGTCCGGGTACCGTTTCGGCGGACTATTTGCCCATCATTCCACACGGGAACCACCTTGGCTATCTGTCTCAGAGGCACGTCGGTAACGCCTCCAAACGTAGCGACCCGCTCGTTCTTCAACGATTCAAAACTGGCGGTATCGCTCTGGGTGCTTTTAAGCACAATGGGGATATCATAATCGCCTTCCCAAACGGTGGCGATGGGTATTCCTCCACTATAGTGCATGGCTAGAGAGGCTTCTAAAGCGGCATTGGTGATTCCTAGCCGGATGGACTCGTCTTCATCTAGCTCGATGCGAGTGGCAGCCAGAGGCTCGTTAAAGTTTGTTCGCACTAGGTTCAACTGGGGCATGGAGCGCATGATGGCAACCACTTGACGGGCCTGCTGCTTCAGCGTTGACAGACTGTCTCCGCTGATGCGAACCTCGATGGGACTGACGGCTTCGCTGTATGCCATTTGCTTGAAGCGCACCACTGCTTCGGGAAAATGTCCAGCATAGCGGGGAGCGTATTTGTCGAGCAGCTCTACGGTAGCTTCATTGTCAGTGGTGTTCACCACGAACTGTGCAAAGTTGCTGCTTCCCATCTGCGGAGCATAGGACGTTTGGAAGCGTGGCGAGGCGCATCCTTTAAAGGATGCTATGGATACGACCCGCTTGTCTTGACGCAGAATGCGTTCCAAACTGTCGGCCACCTGCATTGTTTTGGTTAGAGCCGTCCCCGTAGGCATATATATTTCTACCGCAAACTGATTCCGTTCGGCAGTGGGCAAAAGTTTCTGAGGCACCTGCGCCATCAGTACGGCACCCACTATTATTGAGGCGGCACCTGCGCCAATCGTTATCCAAGGATGGGCAAAGCAAGCATCGAGCAAACGGTTGTAGCTCTGTTGCAAAACGTCCAGAAAGGAGAAGCTCTTCTTCCCGTTCTTCGACATCTTGCCCTCTACAGGCTTGCGGATAAAGTAGAACTGAAGGAAAGGAACAAGGAGTTCCGCCACGAGCAAAGAAATCAGCAGTACCAGGGTAACCGCCCATGGAAAACTCTTCATAAAATCGAACGTCAATCCTTTCAGAATGAACAAGAACGGAAAGAACGTAATGCTGATGGCCATCGTGGCCGAGAAGATGGACTTAAAGAAATGAGAAGCGCTCTCGATTGAAGCGTGCCAGCGGGAGGTGCCTTCGCCGATTTTCTCCAAATAGCTGTCAATAATTACAATAGAGTTATCCACAATCATGCCCAAGGTCACAATGAGAGCGGCTAGTGTCACCGTATTCAGTTCTATATCGAAAACATAGAACAGCCCTAGGGAGATGAAGATGCTGATAGGGATGGTAGAAGCCGCCACCATGGCCACCCTGAAGGGCATCAGCAACAGCACCACGACAATAACAGCAATCACAGCGATAATCAGTTCGTGCAGAAAGTTGGCAACACTGTCGTTCACTACTTTGCTCTGATCCGTTATCTTGAATAGTTCAATGTCTTGCGGCAACGTTTTCTCATAGGCCGACAATACAGCTTTGACCTCCTTGCCCATCTGCACAATATTTTGTCCTTTCTTCATCTCCACGCTAAGCAGCAGGCATTTCTTGCCATTGTTCGTAATGACGGACTCTGGAACGGGATATTCCTTCACCACCCGTGCCACATCCTTCAGTCTCACGGTATTGCCTGCTGGGTCGGAATAGACAATCACTTCGCTCACCTCTCTCAACGTGTTCAACGACGGGGCAACGTAGACGGGAGAAGTGTATCCCCCCGTCTTCAGTCTGCCTGCTGTGGTGGTGAATCCTTTGGTAAAGAGAGTCAGGGCTAACGTCTGGTTGTTGATGCCATAATGCGACAGCCGCTCGTTGTCCGTATAGATGGAGATTTGCTCCTGCTGCATACCGAACGTATTCAGACGCCCTACGCTCTCGATGGTTCGCAATTGGTCTTTCAACCCATCCATGCAAGTGTTTAGTTCTCGGTAGGTCTTGTCGTTGCTTTCCATCGTTACCAACAAGGCCGATGTGTCTCCAAAATCATCAATCACCTGCACGGCTAGTACCCCTTTCGGCAGTTCGCTTTTAAAGAGATTCACGCCATGCTTGAACTTGCTCCAGAATTCATCTTTATTATTTAAGTCATCATTCAGCTGTACCTGCATCACGACCATTCCATCCTTACAGGTGGAGTGTGTCTTGCTCTTTTTCACCTCCTTATAGCTAAAAATATAGTTTTCCAGCGGTTTGGCCACCTGTTCTTCTATCTCGGCGGCGGTCACCCCTGGATAGACGGCGACCACGACACCTTGACGAATGGTAAAGTCGGGAAACTCATTCTTCTTCATCTCTGATAGTCCGTAGACTCCAAAAGCCATAAGGAAGCAGGTAATCAAAATCACAATCTGCCGGTAGTGCATGGCCCACTCAACGAGGTTATATTTTTTCTTCATCTCTTTCCTCTTTCCGTTACTACCTGTGTATGCTCACTGACCTTTTGCTGACCTTCTACAATTACTTCGTCCTCCATCGCTAGACCACCCACAACGATTACGCCTTCAGCGGTGAACGCTCCTGTTTCAATCCACCTCTTTTCGGCCTTTCCGCCAACGTTGAGCCACACGAAAGAACGATTCTTCTCATCCAGCTGCACCACATGCACTGGCAGCACAAAAATAGCTTTGCTTTCTTCTCTCTGTCCGTCGATATGCACCTGACAAATCATCCCAGGCATAAGATCCCGTTTCGGATTATCAACCAGCATCTTGACTTCATAAGAACGCGACAAGGCATGGGCTGTCACTCCTTTTTCCACCACACGACCTTCAAATGCTTTGTCGGCCAGAGCAGGTACTTCCATGCGTATGTTTTGCCCTATGCGGATATGGGCTATCTCGTTTTCGGGTACCGCCACTTTCACTTTCACTTGGTCTATGGTGACGAGTTTTACCACGGGCACTCCAGGCAGTACATTCTGCCCTACTTCTACCTTCTTTTCCGCAATGACACCGCTGAACGGAGCGCGCAGCCGACAATCCTTCAAACTCTTCTGGGCAATCTGTTCCGAAGCTGCTGCTTGTTTCCGTTTGCTCTGAGCCTCCACCCACTGTATCTCTGGCAGGCTGCCGTTGTCATGCAGTTGTTTCAGTCTTTGGCAGGCATCCTCAGCTTGTGCCAGCATAGCGGCGGTGGCCTTGTGTGCATTGCGAAAACTCTCTTCATCGATGGTGGCAATCAGTGCTCCTTTTTCTACGCGCTGCCCCATATTCACAGCTATTCTTCCCACTGTTCCACCTATCGGAAAACTTAATGCAGTTCCAGTAGTTTCTTCTATGGTGCCCGAATACTCTTGCCTTTCATGGACAGATGTTGTTCTCACCACGAGCGTTTTTACGTTCACGGGCGCTACGTTCGTTGTCTCTCCAGTTTGTCCACATCCCGTCAGCAGGAGGCCAAGCAATAATGCACCTAACTCATTCTTTCGTTTCATTTTACCTATTATTTACTCATTTACGTTTTCGGTTTTACCGCTGCAAAGATGTGGCTTTTATGGAGAGTAGAAGTGTTCTAAAAAACTACGCAAGTATTCTATTTTACAGACACTATGGGCACACAAGTAAAAAGGAACACTATTTCATCGGTATAGAACAGAGGTTTTTGAGAGGTAATGACCATCTTTGCATCCGTAAAAGTAAAAAACGGAACAATGAAAAGTAGAAAAAAAGACCCTATTCACGAGATAAACATGAAGAATCTCGAAGGAGAAGAAATGGTAAGCTATATCGATGGAGAAATTGTCATTGCGGATGACATCCGAAAACTGCCCTGCTACAGCAATGACACCGTGAAGCTACGCATGATCGTCATTATTCTTTGTACAAAAGGAAGGCTTCAGATGGATACGGGCAGCCATACTTACGTCATCTACCCAAATGATTTCTTGTTTTGCCCTCCGAATATACTGCTCAGCAATAGTTTGATAACTCCCAACTTTGAAGGCAAGATAATAGGCATTTCAGAGCGTATCTTCCAACGGTTGCTTCACAACGGCAACGACATTTGGAATAAAGCCTTCTATGTCAGCAAGAATCCTATTATACATATGAAAGAGGATCAATTGTTCCTTTTTGTCCATTACTACGAACTTATCAAGCAGAAAATCACAGCTGCGCCCAATCTATATCATAAGGAGATTATACAGTCACTTATTCAGGCTATACTCTACGAGATATGTGCCGACCTCGACAAGTCGGTAGTCACATTAGAAGACGATGGCATGCGGCAGGGGGATGTATTATTTCGCAAATTCGTCAAATTACTGGAAGAAAGCAACGGAAGGGAGCGCTTGGTATCTTACTATGCGAGAGAGCTTTGCGTTACGCCTAAATACCTATCCTTCGTCTGCAAGGACATCAGTCAGAAGCCAGCACTTGCCTGGATACACGATTACCTTACGGAAAACATCCGATACCAGCTGAAGCATTCAGATAAATCTATCAAAGAGATCGTTGAAGACCTCAACTTCCCCAGCCTCTCCTTTTTCGGCAAGTATGTGAAAACGCATTTCGGTATGTCACCACGCAGAGTAAGGGGGATCTCTTGATGACAGATTCCCAAAAAGACCTGGCGCGTCTACAACAAAGAATGAATCATCTGTCAGGATGCTTGGTTCTATTTATCTTTTATTCAAGTAAAATTCATGTAAAGTGTATGAAATACAAATTATTGATTGGACTCTTGTTCCTCCCCATCTTCCTTTGGGCGCAAAGTCGTCCGAAGGTGGCTGTTGTGTTAAGTGGTGGCGGTGCCAAAGGCACTGCGCATATAGGTGCTTTAAAGGTGATAGAAGAAGCGGGTATTCCCGTAGACTATGTAGTAGGAACCAGTATGGGGGCTATTGTGGGCGGACTCTATTCAATAGGATACACGCCTCATCAGCTGGACAGCATGGTGAGGGATCAAGACTGGAAGTTCCTGCTGTCCGATGCGCCTAACCCGAAAGAACTTTTACTGGACGACCGTTTGAAGTCGGAACGTTATGTACTTTCTGTTCCTTACTCCTTCAAGCCAGGTAATGTGCAGGATGCGGGGATTATAAAAGGAAAAAATCTAGCTCGTTTATTCTCTACCTTGACTTGTGGATATCAGGACACTGCCAACTTTCATCGTTTCCCTATTCCGTTTGCCTGTGTATCAGAGAATCTGGTGAATGGCAGTGAAGTCGTGTTTCATGAAGGGATATTGGCCACCGCCATGCGTTCCAGTATGTCGATACCAGGTGTATTTGCTCCAGTTTATCTGGAGGGTATGGTCTTGGTGGATGGTGGTATGATAAACAACTATCCAGTAGATGTGGCTCTGGCAATGGGGGCGGATTTTATTATCGGAGTGGATGTGCAAAGTCCGCTATTGGATGCATCTGAATTGAAATCGGTAAAAGAGGTCTTCGGACAGATTATCAATCTGCAAGGAGATAAGAAGTATAAGGAGAATCTACAAAAGACCAACCTATATATCAAAGTCAATGTAGACGGCTACTCGGCTGCCAGTTTCAATAAAGAAGCCATTGACACCTTGATTCTAAGAGGAGAACGTGCGGCGATGTCCAATTGGGATAAACTGCTTGCTTTGAAGAAGGGACTAGGATTGAGTGCCGATTATCAGCCTCTCCGCCCTGGTCCTTATATAGTCCCTACGCTTGCCGAGAGCAAGCGCATTCCAGAAGACCAGCAGATCGCCGCTCCTTCTACACAGGAAAATAAGTTGAATATAGGTTTCCGTTTCGACACCGAAGAACTGGCAGCTTTGCAGGCTAATACGGTTTTTTATATCGGTAAGCAGCAAGAGTCGCAAGTCAGCCTCACGGCACGTCTGGGCAAGCGAACGATGGCTCAACTAAGTTACAACTATCAATGGAGTAAGGGCTTGCAGACGGGGCTTACGTATCAGTACGATTATAAAGACATCAATATCAACAACGAAGGCAAAAGAGCGCTCGACCTAACATTTACCCACCAACTAATTCGTCTCGGTGTGGCAAAGGACTGGCATCAGATTCAGGTCAGTGCAGGCGTTAATTTCGATAATTACCGCTATCATGATTTGCTCTCGTTGGAGCCTGTAGATGCTATGATGTTCCAGAATGAATCACTGTTCAGCTACTTTGCAGGACTCTTGTTCAATAATACAAATGGTAGAAGTGTGCCCACCAAGGGTATGTCGTGGGCGGTGACTTACAATTTATATACCGACAACTTCTTCCAATATAAGGATAATAATCCAATTTCGGCCATCTATGCCTATTGGCAAGGTTGCTTTACGCCGATGAAGGACTTTACCGTTATGCCTTCCGTCCATGGGCGCAGGTTGACAGGAGGAAATGAGAACTATACGTTTGCGGTCAACAATCTGTTGGGTGGTAATATACGGGGGCGATATATGCCGCAGCAGATTCCGTTTGTAGGCATCGAACGTGCAGAACTGGCTGCGAGTACGCTAATCGTGGCAGGCTTACAACTTCGGCAAAAGATATGGAAGAATCAGTATATCACAGCCACAGGAAACTATGGACGGAGTTCCGATAAGTTGCACCAGTTATTCAATGGCGGTCAGTCTTATGACTTGGTGGGAGCAGAAATAGGATATCTGTATAATAGCCTTCTGGGTCCCGTAGAGATACAATTGAATTGGTCGAATCAAACGAAGAGTGTCGGTTGGTATGCTGGATTTGGGTTTGTATTCTAGCTTTTA